>DASVGZ010000304.1:0-4425 GCA_036379275.1 Acidiphilium sp.
CCAACTGCCTGCTGTGGAGCGACATCCCAAACGACCGGATCATGCGTTGGCAGCCTTCCGGCACGGTCGATGTTTTCCGGGCGCCGGCTCACTTCACCAACGGCCACACGCGGGACCGCCAGGGGCGGCTGATCAGTTGCGAACACGGGCGGCGCTGCGTCAGCCGCACGGAATACGATGGCAGCGTCACCATCCTCGCCGACCGGTTCGACGGAAGGCGACTCAATTCGCCGAACGACGTGGTGGTGAAATCGGATGGCAGCATCTGGTTCACCGATCCCGATTACGGAATCATGACCGATTACGAGGGTCACCGCGCCGGGAGCGAGCAGGGTGTCTGCCGGGTCTACCGGCTCGACCCGGCGAGCGGCGCGCTCACCGCCGTCGCCGAGGACTACGAACGGCCGAACGGCATCGCCTTCAGCCCGGATGAATCCCGGCTCTACATTGCCGATACCGGCTTCACCCATCGCGAGGGCGGGCCGCACCATATCCGGGTCCACGACGTGATCGATGGAACACGCCTCGGACCGGGCCGGATCTTCGCGGTGATCGAACCGGGCTTCGCCGACGGATTCCGGATCGACGAGCACGGCAATGTCTGGACCAGTTGCGGCTCGGGCAACGCGGTCGCGGTGTTCGCACCGGACGGAACGCCGCTCGGCAGGATCGACATCCCGGAGGCGGTCAGCAACCTCGCCTTCGGCGGGCCGAAGCGCAACCGCCTGTTCATCACCGCGACCAGTTCGGTCTATTCCCTCTATCTCGGCGTGCGCGGACATTCTACGCTGTAGATCTGGAAACGGAGCCGCGGCGATGGACGCCAAGACCGCCCTTCTGGTGATCGACGTGCAGTGCGATTTCTGCGCGGGCGGCGCGCTCGCGGTGCCGGACGGCGACGCTGTGGTGCCGGTCGTCAACGCGCTCGCCCGCCATTATGCGACCGTGATCGTCACCCAGGACTGGCACCCCGCCGATCACGTGTCCTTCGCGAGCCGGCACGCGGGAAAGCAACCGTTCGAGACAATCGCCCTCCCCTATGGCGAGCAGGTGCTGTGGCCGGACCATTGTGTGATGGGCAGCCCGGGTGCATCGCTGCATCCGGCGCTCGACATTCCCCATACGGCGCTGATCCTGCGCAAGGGGTCGAACCGGACGATCGATTCCTACTCCGCCTTTCTCGAAGCCGACCGCACGACCCGCACCGGGCTCGACGGCTATCTGTCCGCGCGCGGCATCGCCCGGGTCGATCTTTGCGGCCTCGCCACCGATTACTGCGTCGCCTGGTCGGCGCTGGACGCACGGCGATTCGGATTCGACGCGCGGGTGATCGAGCCGGCCTGCCGGGCGATCGACCTCGGCGGCTCACTTGCCGTCGCCTGGCGGGACATGCAGGCGGCAGGGGTCGCGCGCGCCGGCCCGGTCTGATACCAGCGCCGCATGGGCGGCAGGATGCTGACAGGATCGGGCGGGATCGCGTGACATGACGCGGGGTCGCATCATCGCGGTGCTCGTCATCGTCTGCGTGATCGTCCTTGGCGTCGCGTTCGGGCCGCTTCTGGTTTCCGGCAATTACCATCGCGCCGCGATCGAACGGCTGGCGAGCCGACTCGCCGGGCGGCAGGTGACGATCGCCGGGCCGATCCAACTGGCGCTGATCCCCGATCCGCAGATCCGGGCGAGCAAGATCACCATCGGCGGCGCCAATGGCGCGCTGACCACCGCCGCCTCGCTGAAGCTCGATCTCGCGCCCGGAGCCCTTCTGCTCGGAAAATTGCGCGCGACGCGGCTGAGCCTGCGCGGACCGGATATCGCCCTGCCCTGGCCGCTACCCGGCGGCGCCGATGCGGTGGCGCCGCCGCCCTGGCTCGCCTCGCTCCACGCCCGGATCGAGGATGGGCAACTCGCCATCGGCGCGCTCCATTTCACCAATGCCGATCTCTCGGTGTTCACCGGCGGTCCGCACGCCGTGCTCGCCGCGTCCGGCACGGCGAAGCTCGGCACTGTGCCGGTATCGCTCTCCATCGAGGTCGACGATGCCAGCGGCGATGCACCGGCGCCGGTCACCGCCTCGCTCGGCCTTACAGGCGACAAGAACACCCATCTCGATTTCCACGGCACGCTCGCCCGGTCCGGTCTGCTCGCCGGAACCCTCACGGGCGTGGCTTCGGCCAAGACACTCGCCGATGCCGGGTTGAACCGCGCTTTTTCCGATGGCGCCGCGACACTGCACGCCACCATCGCCGCCGATGGCGAGGCGATCGCCCTGCGCGACATCGATGCCGTCTTCGGCAAGGCCGGTCTTGCCGGCAGCGCCATCATCGACCTGAATCCCGGCACTCTGATCCGGCTCGATCTCTCGGGCCACGATGTCGACCCCGCCGCGGCACTCGGATTTTTGCATGGCAGTGCCGTTTCTGCGCCGTTCGCGACCTCACTCGATCTCAACCGGGTTACGCTGGGCGGCATCGGCTTTTCGTCGTTGAAGGCGGCAATGATCGCGGACGACGGTGGCGTGCGCGTCCAGTCCCTGACCGGCGTTCTGCCCGGCCAGGGAACCGCGACCTTCACCGGCGGCACCGATACCGATGGCAAGTTCGCAGGAAAATTCACCCTGCGTACCGCCGACCTTCCGGCAACCCTTGCGGCGATCGACAAGGTCTTGCCGCATCCCGCCAACTGGCCGCCCGGATACGGCACCGTGACCCTGACCGGAACCGTCGAGGGCAATGGCGGCGCAACGCCCAACCTGAGATTCTCCGATCTGCGCGGCACGATCGGCGGCGCCGGCCCCGATCCGGTGCCGGCATCCGCCTTCACCGGGGCGATTCATCTCTCCGGCGGCGGCAAGACGGCACATATCGCGGCACGGCTCGATTTCGACCGGCTGACCCTGACCCGGCCGGCGCTTGCCGCATTGCTCGATGCCGCCGCGCGGCCCGATCCCGCCTTCACCGGCCCGATCGCGCTCACCGCGCGCAGTGTCGGCCTGGAATCCGGCGATACCAAGCCAGCAATCCTTCCGGTCGGCACGAGACTTCTGATCGACGCCGAACTCGGCGACGGTGTCGCGGTGCGGCTGGCGAGCCTGCATATCGGACCAGCGATGCTGATCCTGCACGGCGTCCGCGCGAAGGACGGCAAGCTCACGTCCGGCCGTGCCATCCTGGCCGGGCCGGATGCGTCCGCCACGATCGGCGCGATCCTGCCCCTGCTGACCGGACCGGCGACACCGCCGGGCTGGGTCCGACTGCCGGTACTCGGCCAGCGTTTCGCCGCGACCGTCGCCGCCACCGGAACCGCGAGCCTCCTGCACACCGGCATCGCCGTGCATCTCGGCGCGATCCGGATCGCCGCGACCCCCATCGTCGATCTCACCAGGGGAACTGCGAGCGGCGCGCTCAGCCTGCGTGCGCCGAGCGCGGTCGCCCTGCTCGAACAGCTCGGCGGCAAGAGCCTGCTCGGCGAACAGGCCGGCCTCGGCTGGCCGGGAGCGGGTTCGGCCAGCTTGCTCGCCTCGATTTTCATGGTCGGCGGCGAGATCGGCCTGCCGGATTTCGTCGCCTCGTTCGGCGGCATCACCATGTCTGGCCGGCTCACGCTCGCGACCGGACCGAAGCCGAAACTCACCGGGGCGATTGATGCCGGTACCCTGATCCTGCCCGCCTCCCATACGCTTCTGGGCGTCGCCGGTTCGACCCTCGCCAGCGGATGGAGCATTTCCCTGCCCCGGATCACCGCCGCGCGGGTAGATCAGAACGAGGCGGAGATCGCGGGTAACGCGGGCACCGCTCTTGCCCTTCAGCCAGGCAAGCTCGGCCCGGAACTGTCTCTCACGGTCGGTCATGCCGATGTCGCGGGCGGGCGGTTCGACGGATCGGCGGAACTGACCGAAGCCGCCGGCACGACGCCGCAAACCTTGAGCGTCGCCTTCCACATCAAGAACGGGGATGCGGGCCGGATCGCCGCGATTGGCGCGAATGCCGGATTTCTCCTGCCCTTCGCCGGCGGCGACCTCAATCTCGCCACCAGCCTGACCGCGAGCGGAGCAACCCCCTCGTCCTGGCTCGACAGTCTCGCCGGACGGGTGAGCGGATCGGCCAGCAAGCTCACCGTCTCGGGATTCGATCTCGCCAAAACCGGAGCCACACTCGCCGATGCTGTGACGCAAGGCAACCGGGACACGAAAACCACGATACTTCCCCTGCTGCGCCGCACGCTCATCTCCGGGCAGACCGTTTTCGATAGCGGCGATTTCTCGGCCGCCATCGCGAAGGGGCAGATCACGATCGACAGCGCGAGCCTGACCGGGGCAAGCGGCGATCTCGCCGTTGCGGGAACGGTCGATCTCGCCCATCACCGGCTCAACCTGACCGCGACCGCGAAACCCGTGATCGTCGGACAGAAAACCTCACCCGCCCTGCC
>DASVGZ010000305.1:0-3007 GCA_036379275.1 Acidiphilium sp.
CGGCCGGTCGCCACGGTCTCCTCGACCTGCTGGCTGCATTACGGCTGGTCCTGGACCGAAGGCCATGCCCAGGGTTGGGAAACCGCCCTGAAGCGACTGACCGACGAAGCGCTGGCCTGCGGCGCCAACGCGGTGCTGGACGTGAAGATGCGCACCATTCCGGTCGGCGCCGGGGAATCGATGGATTTTTCGCTGGTCGGCACGGCGGTGCGCGTCGAGGGAACGTCGGCCTCGAAAGCCCCGGTCATCGCGACGGTTCCGGCGCTGGAATTCGTGAAACTGCTGGAGGCCGACGTGGTGCCCACCGGCATCGCGATCGGTGCGCATTATGAATGGCTCAACGGCTGGCAGAGCTATATGGCCAGCGCCAATACCAGCGTGTGGTACAACACGGAAGCGCGGCAACTTTCCGGCCTGTGGGAAACCGTGCGCCGGCAGGCCCACGCCAATCTGCGCGACAGCGCGCGCCGGCGCGGCAACGGCGTTCTCGCGCATCTGAATTTCTCGCAGATGTTCGAGGTCGAGCAGAACGATGCGAAGCAGTATCTGGCGCGGCATATCGTCGTTGCCACTACGGTGGATGCGCGGCGCGGTACGCCCCTGCCCCATGATTTCACGATGGTGGTTGACATGAAGGATGGCGGCACGCCGCTCACCGGCTCGACGCCCCATCACCAGTCCTACGCCACCAACGAAAACAGCGGAGCCATCTGAGATGACCAGCGATCTGCCCCAGCACGCCCAGGAACGCCTGAAGGGACTGCGCTCCTCGGCGCACCCGAGCGGCGTGTTCACCTCGGATTTTTCGGTCAACGAGTTTCTTCTGGTGCGCAAGGCGGGATTCGAGCCGATCGGGCTGTGCGTCGGCTCCTGCGTCTATCATGTCGGCGTTCAGTACGGGTCGTGGGGCAAGAACCAGGAAATGGATGTGCTCTCGCGGGCGATGTATCACGCGCGCGAGCTCGCGATGTCGCGGATGCGGGCGGAAGCCGGCTCGATGGGCGCGGATGGCATCGTCGGCGTGAAGCTGACGATCAAGCGGCTGGAATGGGACGAAAACCTTCTGGAGTTCATCGCGCTCGGCACCGGCGTGGTGCATGGCGGCGGGCACAAGGGATTTCGCGCCCATGACGGCGGGCCGTTCACCTCGGATCTGTCGGGGCAGGATTTCTGGTCGCTTCTGCACGCGGGTTACCGGCCGGTGGAGATGGTGATGGGCTCCTGCGTGTATCACGTCGCGCATCGCGGGCTGCGGGCCGGCCTTGCCTCGGCCGGGCAGAACGTGGAGCTGGAGAATTTCACCGCCGCGATGTACGAGGCGCGCGAACTCGCGATGGAGCGAATGCAGGCCGAGGCCGCCTCGTCGAAGGCGGAAGGCGTTGTGGGGGTGGACATTCACGAGGGCAGCCATGGCTGGCAGCCCCATGTGATCGAGTTTTTCGCGATCGGCACCGCGGTTCTGCCGCTCGAGGCGGAAATCGCGCCGGACAAGATCGCCGATCCGATCATGGTTCTGTCGGTCAACGACTGACGGCCCGTCTCCGGGCCACGTCGAACCGGCTTTGCATGGAGGATGCGATGACGGTAACGGTTTATGTCTGGCGCTTTCGCAAACGCGGTCTGATCGGCATCGGCAATGTCGGCCACAGCTCGATCGGGGTGAAATTCGATGGTATGGCCGACAAGGATTTCTACCTGAGCTGGTGGCCGGGCGGCGGCGACGTGCATGGCCGCCTGCGCCAGACGTTTCGCCACACCAACTCGCATCATCTCAATGTCGGCTACGGCAGCAAAACACAGAAAGCCGCAAGGGATACGATGACCCACGCCACCGATGCGCGCGGCGAACTGGTGGTCCCCGACGACAAGCTTGATGAAGTGCTGAGCAACATCACCAGCGACAAGACCGCCGAGGAGCGCAGCGCCGACGCGAAATACAAATTCAATCTCAATGGCTCGAAGCTGCTGAACCAGACCCGGATGAAGGCGGCGTTCGAGGCGATACATCAGGGGCGGCATTCGCTGTCGGCCAAGGGCCACGCCAAGGCCGGCGAGTACAGCCTCGTGCACCAGAACTGCTCGGACGCGGTGGCCTGGCTGCTGGAGGCCGGCGGCGCCGGTGCTTTGGTGCCGAAGCCGAAGATGCGGTTTTTCTGGACGCCGAACGATATCGCCAAATGGTGCGACCAGCTCGTTCTCGCGGCGAACGACAAGGAAGCCCACGCCGCGCAGCGCACCCGGGGCTTTACCAACAACAATCTCGACTTCACCCCGATGCCCTGGAAGTTCAGCGCGCTCTCGACGGTTTCGTGACCGGAAACCGGGATCGCGCGACGGATCCGGGGGGCTTTACCGGCGGCGGGATCGACTTTACGCCGGTGGCATGGACATTCGGCGCACTGACGAGGATATCGTGACCGGAGAGCGGGAGATCGATATCGCGGTGATCGGCGCCGGGCCGGTCGGTGCGGCGCTGGCGCTGCGGCTCGCGGCGTCGGGCCGCTCGGTCCTGCTGGTGGACCGCGCCGCGCTGCCACCGATGGAGCACCCCGATTTCGATGGCCGTGCCTATGCCATCGCCCAAGGGTCGCGGCCGTTGCTCGATGATGCCGGGCTGTGGGACGCGATGCCGTTTCCGCCCTGCCCGATCGAGCAGATCCGGGTCTCCGACGGCAAACCGGGCAAGCCGGCCTCGCCGCTGTTCCTGCATTTCGACCATCGCGATGTCGGCGACGATCCGTTCGGCTGGATCATCGAGGCGCGATCGCTCAGGATGGCGATCAACCGGCGGCTCGCGGAGGCGGACCGGCTGATCCTGCGCGCGCCGGCCGAGGCGGCGGTGACGCGGGAGAATGATCACGCCATCGTCACCCTTGCCGACGGCGAGACGTTCCGGGCGCGGCTCGTGGTCGCGGCCGATGGCCGGGCCAGCCGGCTGCGCACCGAGGCACGGATTCCGGTGACCCGGTTTGCCTATCGCCAGAGCGCCGTGGTCTGCGCGATCGCC
>DASVGZ010000306.1:0-6638 GCA_036379275.1 Acidiphilium sp.
GCAGGCGAAACGGACATTCTGAGATGGCGGCGGCCGACTTCACCACCCTCGGCAAATACGACATCGTCCGCACCCTCGGGCGCGGCGCGATGGGCACCGTCTATGAAGGGTTCGACCCGGTCATCGCCCGCCGCGTCGCGATCAAGACCGTCAGCCTCGACCGTGCCCACGATCCCGAGGCCGCCGAGGATCTGCTGCGCTTCAAGCGCGAGGCCCAGGCCGCCGGACGGCTGACCCATCCGAACATCGTCGGCGTCTACGATTACGGCGAGACCGACACGATCGCCTATATCGTCATGGAATTCGTCGAGGGCGACACCCTGAAATCGCTGCTCGACCGGGGCGAACGCTTCGCCGTCGCGGATGCGCTCAAAATGATGGAGGCGCTGCTCGCCGGCCTCGCCTACAGCCACGATCACGGCGTGATCCACCGCGACATCAAGCCCGCCAACGTGATGATCACCAGCGACGGGCGGGTGAAGCTGGCCGATTTCGGCGTTGCCCGGATCGAGAGCAGCAGCCTGACCCAGGCCGGCACCATGATCGGCACGCCGTCCTACATGTCGCCCGAACAGTTCATGGGCCAGACGATCGACGCCCGCACCGACATCTACTCCGCCGGAGTGCTGCTCTATCAACTCCTGACCGGAGAAAAACCGTTCGAGGGTTCGGTCACCGGCATCATGCACAAGGTGCTGAACACCGAACCGCCGGCCCCGTCGGCCCTGTCGGTCTCGGTCACTCCGGCGCTCGACCGGGTGGTTCGCCGGGCGATGGCCAAGCGCCCGGAGGACCGGTTCGCCACCGCGCGCGATTTCGCCACCGCCCTTCATACCGATGATGATACGGCGGATGGCGACGCGACGATGATCGCCCCCACCGCGGCCGCGACATCCGCCGCGCCCGCCGCCGCACCGCCGGCATTTTCCCAATCCCGGCCGGCGCGATCCGGGAGCAAAATACCGCTCATCGCCGGGATCGTGGTGATCGTCATCCTGATCGTTATCGGCGGTGGCTTTTTGCTCTTCGGCGGAAAACCGGCGCCGAAACAGGAAGCCGCCGCACCGGCTCCGAAGCAGACGGCGCAGTCGGCACCCGCGCAGCCGACACAACCGAAACCGGCGGCACAGGCCAGCGCCCAGTCGGCAGCGCCGAAACCGTCCAGTCTTCCAGCGCCCGATCTCGCGGCGATCAAATCCGCGATCGCCTCGGCCATCGCTCCGGTTTCCTGCACGCTCCTGCACGGCACCGCGACCACGGCGCGCGCCGATCTGAAGGGATTGATCAATGCCACGGACGAACCCGCGCTCAGGACCGCGCTGAACCATCCTCCGATCCCGGTTGACCTGCTCTATCATGGCTTCGACGGCCCGTATTGCGGCCTGATCGGCGCGATCCGGCCCTTCGCGCCGGTCTTCGCCGCTCCGGGCCAGCGACTCGGCCTTCACCTCGCCGGCGATCCGGCCAGCCTCGCCGAAGGTCAGCATATCGTGGTCGAACTCGGCCTGCCGTCCTGGCCGGCCTATGTCGAGGTCGATTACGTCTCCAGCAGCGGCTCGGTCTATCGTCTCTACCCGAGCGCGCAGGTTCCTGCCTCGCTCCAGCCAGTCGACGGAACCTTGGTGCTCGGCAGGCCACCCGGCCCGCAATGGGCGGTCGGCGCGCCCTACGGCACGGACATGATCATCGCGACCGCGAGTTCCCTGCCGATCGACGTGCTGCCGAAATCGCCCTCCTCCGATGTCGCGACCTTCCTGCCGGCGCTCCGGTCGGCGCTGGCCGGGCTGAAGACGCGGGGAGCAAGCATCGCGACCTCGGCGATCCTGGTCGACACCGTCAAGAAACAGGGCTGATCGTTACCCCCGATCACGAGAGTTCTGGCGGATAGTCCATCTGCGGCTTTACCAGTTGTCTCAACATCGCCTCGACGGCGTTCACCAGCATGTCGCCCTCGCTTTCCGGGCGGCGGGCCAAACCGATCTCGACCTCCGGCAGCGGCGGAAGATGCCGGGACAGGGACGCGCTGACCAGACCGGGCGCGATCGCCGATGGCAGGAGGGCGGCAATGCCCAGCCCCGCTCTCACCGCTGCATGAACGGCGGTGAGGCTGCCGCTTTCGAACGCGATCCGGCAGTGCCGCCCCGCCGCGCGCAATGTCGCCTGGATCGGACTGCGCCAGGTGCAGGGCTCGGAGAACAGGACCAGCGGCACGGGATCGACGGCCGGGTCGAACGTCTCGGACCCGGCCCAGAACAGCGGGATGTGGCCGCTCCAGCGCAGCGGCCGCCGCAGGAACCCGGCATCGCACAGGGCGAGTTGGATCCGCCCCGTATCGAGCGCCGACTGGGTATCCGCGCTGAACAGGGAAACCAGCTCCAGCGTTGTATCCGGGTGCATCCGCGCGAAATCGGCGAAGGCCGCCGGCAGGGCCGTCCCGGTGAAATCCTCCAGCACGCCGACGCTGCATCGCCCTGACAGTTTCGAGCGCGGCACGCCAGCGAGCGCCTCGCCGGACAGCGCGAGAATGCGCTCGGCATAGGGCAGGAACGCCGTTCCCGCCGGAGTCAGGGTGACACCGGAAACCGTCCGCTCCAACAGCGCATCGCCGACCAGATCCTCCAGCCTGCGCAACTGCTGACTGAGCGCCGGCTGGGTGCGGCCGAGCGCGCCGGCCGCCCGGCTGATGCTGCCGAGCCGCGAGCAGACCAGAAAATTCCGCAGCAAACCGGTGTCGAGATCGGCAACCATAAATATATCTTATGGTCAGCCCTTCGAAATAGCCAGATCTTTCTGACACCCAACCATGCTATGTCCGCAGGCATGGAAAGCGGAAACATGCCGGAGCACGGGATGACGCCGAAACACGGCGCGACTCTGGGCCGCATGACCGGGCCGGGCCTTGCCCTGGGCTCGATGTCCAGCTCCCAGCTTGGAGCCGTGCTTTCGGTGCCGCTGATGGTGGCGCACGGCTCGCTCGGCATTTCAGCAACCCGGCTGGTCTGGGCCGCCGTGTTCAGCCTCGTTCTGGCTCGGCCGGATTTCCGACGGTTCAGCCGCCGGCAATGGCGCGCCGCCGCAACGCTCGGCGTCGTCGTGGCCTTCATGACCCTGTGCTACTTCATGGCGGTGACGCTGATCCCGGTCGGCCCGGCGATCACGATCGACTTTCTCGGCCCGCTGAGCGTCGCCGTCGTCGCGCTGCGGGGCTGGCCGCGCTTCGTTCTGCCGGTGCTCGCCGCGTTCGGCGTTCTGGCCATGTCGTACAGCCCGCACGGATGGCTGTTCGACCCGCTCGGCATCTTGTTCGCCCTCGGCGCCGGGGCCGGCTGGGCCGGCTACATCGTTCTGATGCGCCATGTCGGCCGGCTGTTCTCGGCGCAGGACGGGCTGTGCCTGTCTTTCATTATCGCGTCCGTTGTGGCCATGCCGGTCGCCATCGCCCTCGATCCTCCGGCGCACTGGATCGCGCTTGTGCCGGAAGTCGCGGGCATCGCACTGTTGTCGCCGCTGATCCCGTTCGTGTTCGAAATGGCGGCACTGCGTCGGATGGACATGGGAACGTTCAGCATCCTCATGAGCCTCGAACCCGCGATCGGCACCCTGCTCGGCTTCGTCCTGCTCGGGCAGGTTCTGGCCGCGCAGCAGGTGCTGGGGGTTCTGGCGGTGATGACGGCGAGCATCGCCGCAGTGCTTCTGTCGTCCGTGAAGCGGCATGAGCCGCTGGCCGACCGGAAACCCTGCGCCGCCCCCGGAGATTAGAGCAATATCCAAACAGATTGGGTCGTTCGATCCGATCTGTTTGGATGAAATTGCTCGCCAGACAAAATCAGAGCCGATTCCGACAGGTCGGAATCGGCTCCAGGCGAACTTCACCCTGCCGGCCCGGCAGCCGGCAGCGGCGCGGTGGCGAGCGGCCTGAGCCAGAAATCCGGCATGGTCGCGATGAAGGTCGCGCGCAGCGACTCCACCGTCGCGGATGTCAGCCCGACCGCGCTCGCCCGGAAAAATTCCCTGTCGCGGGTGAACACCAGATAGGCCTGGGTCTCGTTGACGATCAGCTCGTGCTCGTTCGGGTCGTAGCCTTCCCGGGCGAGAAACGCCTGGAACCCGGCGCGCTCCTGGCCGGTCATCACGTCGTTCCAGAAATGGTAGACGAATTTCCGGTAGGCCGGCAGCGTGAAGAACGCCCCGTGCGACAATTCATGGCGCAGGATCACCGCACGGACATGCAGGGTCACCCGATGGCCCGGTCCAGCCTGGGGAATCGAGATCACCGCCCCGTTCGCCCCCGGTTTCAGAAACCCGGCACGGCGCAATATGTGCTTGAGCCGAAGCTCTTCCGGGGTCAGGGTCAGCTTTTCGGCCGCCGCGAGCCGGAAGAAGCGACGCATCGCGGAAGCCGGATAGTCGTCACCATAGTAATAGGTGCCGACCGTGGAATGGACGGCGGCAAGCACCGTCTTGAACTCCGCCTCTGTCAGCACATGGTCGCGCGGCTCGCCCGCCTTTTCGATCAGCGCCGCCAGCCGGTCGAACATCATCCCCTGTTCGTGCAGGCCGGGGCAATCGACCACAAGGACCAGCGGATCGGGCCGGAACCGGAACACGGTGAACTGTTTCGTCACATGATGGAAAATCTGCCCCTCGTCGGCGAGCGGAAACGGTGCGGGGCGCAGTCCGAACCACAGGCCGATCCCCGCCGCGACGACGATCACGGCGGCAACGGCCGCGATGATCGCCATGAATCGCCCCCGTCCCTGCCCGCGCCGCTTCGGCGCGAGCCTGACCGTATCGTCGGAATTTCCGGCGGGACGCGGACCCGGGCGGGGCGGCGGCGTCACGATGTGTTATACCGCCGTCCGTTGCGTCAGGCGCCGGTGTTGATCACCTGAACCCGGCGATTCTCGTGATTCGCGACATTCGGGCCGGTCGGCACCAGAAGATCCTTCTCACCCACGCCAGAGGCCGCGAGCCGGGCCGGCGCGATGCCGAATTTGCTCTGGAGGTAGCCCGAAACCGCCTTGGCCCGCGCATCGGACAGCGCGAGATTGGTCGTCGCCGAGCCGGTCGTGTCGGTATGGCCGACCAGCTTGAAGTGATAGGTGGCGAGCGACGGATCGGTCAGCGCCTTGCCGAGCCGGTCGAGTTCGGTTTTCGCCTGCGGCGTCAGTTGAGCCGAACCGAGCGCGAAATCGATGTTCAGGTTGATCGACGGCGTGCCGCCCCGGCTGTTCACGATCGACTTCGCCGTCGCATTCACGTGTGCCGCGGTCGGCTTCACCGCGGACGAGGGCGCCGCCTGGCCCGACGGGCCGGGCGCGAGCGGAACGATGCCACGCGTGGTGGTCGAAACCTGGCCGGTCGGCTTCAGGGCCTGAATGATCTGCTGTGCGGACGGGCCGGAAGATTGCGCCCGGGCGCACGGGATAAACGCCACGCTGGCGGCCGCAAGCACGGCAATTCCGGTAAGACGCATGATCGGTTCCTTCTAAACGCTGGTTTGGCGTCTATAACACCGAATCAATGGAATTTCCAGCTTGCGGCAATGCAGGCAGCGCACCCGCCACCCGCCGCCGTGCGGAAGCGGGAACATTCCCTTTCAATCGGTTACGCTCCGGCACGCGGTATGCGGCGATATCATCCTCCGTCTCGACCCGACTGGAGATCACGATGAAACGGATGAAATTTCTCTCACTTTCCTGCGCCATCCTGCTTCGAAATAAGGCTCCCTACCGGCGCGGCCGTCCTGACCGCGCCGGCGCCAGCCAGGGCTGTTCCGGCCAGTCGTGTTTCGGATAGCGCCCGCGCATGTCGCGCCGTGCATCCGCCCAGCCGCCGCGCCAGAACCCGGCCAGATCGCCGGTCACCGCGACCGGCCGCCCGGCCGGCGACAGCAGGGCGAGTCTGAGCGCGATCCGGCCGCCGGCCAGTCGTGGCGTTCCGTCCAGCCCGTAGAAAGCCTGTGCCCGCGCCGAGGCTTCCGGCACCGGCTGGGTATAATCGACCGCGATCCGCCCGCCCGGTGCCTCGATATGCTCCGGCAGGGCGGCATCCAGCCGCCGCACCCGCTCGTGCCCGAGCGAACCGCGCAGGATCGCGGCGAGATCGAGCGCCTCCGCCTCCCTCAGCCGGGTCAGCCCGGCGAGACAGGGCATGAACCAGTCCTCCAGCGTGGCGTGCAGCGCGCTATCGGAAAAATCCGGCCACTCGTCCGGCTCGATGCTCCGGATCCAGCCAACCCGTGCCTGCAATCGCCGAACCGCATCGTTCCAGCCGAGCCGGCCCGGATTCGCCCGTACCGCCTCGCGCAACGCCGCCTCGATCTCCTCCGGTGCCGCCGGAAAACTGCGATCGGCCAGAACCAGCGCACCGAGCCGCCGCCGCTCGCGCAGCAGAACCGTGCCGGACGCGCCATCCAGCGCGACATCGCGGGTGGTGACGATCCGCTCCGCCAACCGTTCCTCCAGCACTCCGGGATCGATCGGCGCGGCCAGCCCGATTTTCGGCGCGCCGCGTCCGCCGAGCGCCGCCACCGCGAGCATCGGCTCCTTCGCCAGCGGATCGGCGAGGTCGAGCTTCGCGCCGCCGCCCTCGCTCAGCCGGAAACTGCCCGGCTCGCCTCGTCTTGCCGCAATCCG
>DASVGZ010000307.1:0-3417 GCA_036379275.1 Acidiphilium sp.
GGCGATCGCCTTGATCGCGGGGTGCTCGGTCAGCGCCCGGCCGGCGGTTTCGCCGAGGCCGTGGACCAGGTTGACGACGCCGGGCGGCCCGCCATGGGCGCGGATCACCTCGTCCATGATTTCGGTCAGGATCCTTGCCCCGTCCTTCATCGCCGATGCCGGAAATGACAGGACTTTTTCGCAGTGGCGCGGGTGGATCAGCGGGCCGATTTCGGTCGCGGGGTCGAGCGGCGGGCCGACCCTGAGCCGCCGCACCCGGGCGGTGGCCTCGGCGCAGAAACGCTCATAGATCGGCTGGTGAACCAGCGCCCGCGAGGATGAGGTGCAGCGTTCGCCGTTCAGCGAGTAGATCATGAACAGTGCGGCATCCGGCGCGCGGTCGAAATCGGCATCGTCGAAGACGATCACCGGATTCTTGCCGCCGAGTTCGAAATGCACGCGCTTCAGGGTCGCGGCGCCCTGGCGCATGATATGCGCACCGGTCGTCGTTTCGCCGACGAAGGCGATCGCCTTGATCGCGGGGTGCTCGGTCAGCGCCCGGCCGGCGGTTTCGCCGAGGCCGTGGACCAGGTTGACGACGCCGGGCGGCCCGCCATGGGCGCGGATCACCTCGTCCATGATTTCGGTCAGGATCGCCGCGGAAAGCGGGCTCCATTCCGCCGGCTTGTGAACCACGGTGCAGCCCGCCGCCAGCGCGGGGGCGATTTTCCACGTGCTCAGCATGAAGGGCGTGTTCCAGGGCGTGACGACTCCGACCGGCCCGATCGGCTGGCGCAGCGTGTAGTTCAGATGGTGTTCGTCGGGCAGGGACCGACCGTCCTGTGCGCCCGGCGCGCGATCGGCATAGAAGCGGAAATTTTCGGCGCCCCGCAGGGCGGCCTTGCTCATATAACGGATCGGCTGGCCGGTATCGGAGCTTTCGACCAGGGCAATCTCGTCGGAACGGGCGACGATCGCATCCGCGATCGCGTGAAGGATCGCCCGCCTGCGCGCGCCGGGAACGGTTTTCCAGATCTTGAACGCTTTTGCCGCAGCGGTCGCGGCGCGGTCGATTTCGGCCCTGTCGCCGCTTGCCACGGTGCATTGTTTTTCGTTGGTCGCGGGATCGAGCGTGTCGAAAACAGCGCCCGATGCCGAGAGGATGCGCTCGCCGGCGATCAGATGCGGCACCGTTCCGGCGGTGAAGCGGCGCATGAAGCGGTCGGCTTCTTCCCGATTGGCGGCGAGGTCTGGAGCGGCGCTCTGGGTCACGATGCTTGTTCTCCGTCCATGGCGTGGTCTTTCAACCTGGTGTGCAGGTTGTTGGTCTTGAGAGAGGCCGTCGCGTCGATTTCCTCGACATCCACCGAAAGCGCGAGGCCGCGCGTGCGGAAGGCTTCGGCGGTCACGGCTTCGAGTGCGTCCATCAGGGTGCGCGCCACGCGCTTGCGGGTTGCGGCATCGCGTCCCGCGCCGATACGGGCGACCACGGCGATGAACGCATTGTCCGGCGCACCGTCGGCGATGAGGTAGATGTCGCGGCGGGCGGCGCGGGTGCGCAGGCCGCCGAGCGGGAACACGCCGGTTTCCAGGGCCGCCCGATGCAGCGCCTCGACCAGTCGCCGGGGCGAAATCTGGTCCGTGATATTGTCCGAATATTCGACGACGACATGCGGCATTCCCGTTTCCTCAGTCAATTATTAACATGTTAATCAATTATCCGCAAGCCCTGTCGCTTCCTTGTGCGCGACCCTGCTTCCTTCGGGCGGTGCATCGGCAAATTCCGGCTGCGGAAAGGCCGGGCGCGCCATGAATCCGAAATCCACGACCAGGGATGTGCCATTGATCGGCGAGCTGACCGGCGAGGCAAGGAACAGCGCATGGGTCGCGATCCGTTCGGACGCGATCACGGGAAATCCGGCTCGTGCGATTTCGTCTCCGGTGAGGCCGAGATCCCGTCTCGACATCGGTGTGTCCACCACGCTCGGGCAGAGGCAGTTGACCCGGACACGCGGGTGATCCACCGCCAGCGCCCGGGTCAGCATCAAGGCGCCGCCCTTCGAGGCAGAATAGGCGGCCATGCCCGGATAGGCGAGATAGCTGGAATCCGAGGCGATGATCACGAGAGTTGCGACCGCGCTGCGTTCGAGCAGCGGCAGGGCGTATTTCGAGGTGTGGAAAAGCCCGCCGAGATTGACCGCGAGAACCGATTGCCAGTCCGCATCCCGGATTTCGGTGACGGGTTTCCCGACCGGACCGGAGATGCCGGCACAGCAGATCAGCGAATCGATACATCCGCGCCAGGTGCCGGCGGCGGTCATCGCCGTCGCCATGGCGGCGTCGTTCGCGACATCCGTCGCGACGAACAGTGCGGCGTGACCGGCCTGAGCGAGTCGTTCGGCCAGAGCGGTTCCTCCGACCCGGTCGCGGTCGAGAATGATGACAGCGGCGCCTTGCGCGCAGGCAGCTTCGGCGCAGGCGGCGCCGATGCCGGAGGCGCCGCCGGTGATCGCCACGACCGCATTGGTCAATTCGAGATCGAGCATGGAGTCCCTTCAGTCGGCGAAATCGATGGTCGGCAGGTCGACGATGGACGCGCCGCCATCGACCGGCAGGATCGCGCCGGTCACCATCGCGGCATCATCGGAGGCGAGAAAGGCGACCACGGCCGCGATTTCGGCGGGGGTGGCGGCCCGCCGTAGCGGGACGTTGCCGGTTGCCAGCGTATAGGCGCCATCGATGTCCGCGAGCGCGTGGCGGGCGCGCAGAACCTCCATTTCCGCGTCGGCCATCGGCGTGCGGACCCATCCCGGACAGACCGCGTTGGCGCGCACGCCGCGCGGGCCGTAATCGCGCGCGATCGTCTTCGTCAGGCCGATCAGCGCGTGCTTCATGGTGATGTAGCCGGCCGCCGAAGGACCGGCGAACAGGCCGGCGAGCGAGGAAACGACGACGATGTTGCCCTTTCGCAGAAGCAGGCCCGGCAGCATTTCCCGGGTCGCGACGAAGGCTGTGTCGAGATTGCCGCGCGTGCTGTCCTGCCATTCCCGGTCCGACGTTTCATGCAGGCATTTGAAGCCGTGCGCGCCTGCGTTGGCAACCAGAATGTCGAGGCCGCCGAACCGCTCGCGCAGCAGGGCGGTTGCCGCGCGCATATCCGATGGATCGGCGGCGTCGCCGACATGGAAGGCAGCGCCGATCCGGGCAGCGGTTTCCGCGAGCCGGTCGTGCCGGCGGCCGATCAGGAGAACCGACGCGCCTTCCGCAACAAAGCGGGCCGCCACGGCAGCGCCGATTCCGGTTCCGCCGCCGGTGATCGCGGCGACCCGGCCGACGAGGCGGCCGCTTTTGCCTCGATCCGCGTTCATGCCTTCTCGTGTCCGAGTTGGGCGAAGCGCGCCGGCTCTTTTGCCCGCAGACGGACCGCGAGGATAATGC
>DASVGZ010000308.1:0-2694 GCA_036379275.1 Acidiphilium sp.
CCTTACGGCTGCTCATCATGTTGTAGCCGAGCCCGGCGCTCACATAAGGGCCGGTAACCGGCTGGGCCTTCGCTCCGATAGGCAGAAGCGCCGGTGCGGCGATGAAACTGGCCGCCAGTAGGGTGGTGCGAAACTTCATTCGTTTTCTCCTCGTGAGCCCGGACCCCCGTTCTGACAATCGAACTGGCCGTGAGCTTGGTCGTGCAGGCTATCTAGCATCGCCTTCCCGCGAGTAGGAGACATATCGTCACTGCCCCCATGGTTTCGGCCCGCTTTTCGATGCCCTGTTGCGCCGAAGCCACAAAATCGGGGCCAAACCGGCACTGTAGAGATTACAATCGAGACAGCATTGATTAATCAGGCAAAATCCGGACGGGATCGCAAGTCCGAATCGAATTCCGGTCCTACGATCCGGAGCAGCCGATGACCCGGAACGTCACCGTCGCATCGCCCACCACCACCGCCCCCGGTTCGGAGCGGATCAGCCAGCCCCGGAACAGGGGCGCATCCGTCGCGGCACTATCCGATGCCGCAGGCTGCGCCGCGGACTGGCCAGTTCCGTCCGTCGGTTTCACCACGAGATAGACGGCGGCATCCGGCGGCTGATCCGCCGGCCGCACCACGCAGGCTCCGACCTTGATCCGCAGTTTTCCGCTGGTGAAACTGGAGCCGGCCGGCACGCTCATTCTCGTAATCGCGCCATCTTCCTTGTCGAGCACGTCGAGAATGGCACCGCCGCGCGGCAGCCAAACCGGCTTCACCTGCGCCGGCTGCGACGCTGCTGCGTTCGAGGTCGGAGAACTCGATCCTGCCGCCTCGTCCTGCGAACTTCCCTGTCCGGCGCCAACCTGCGGTTGCGGCAGGGGGGTGGGCGTCAGTCCGGGTGGCGGCGGGTTCAGGGTCTGGCCCGGCACCTGGGGCGGCGGCAGATCGGGCGCCGGCAGTGCCTGCGGCACGGAGGCGACGGGCGGCGCTTCCGGCACCGCGAGCACCTGCGGCTGACCCGTCGGCTGGCTCTGGGCGAAGACGGCGCCGGCCGAACCGAGCGAAACGGCGAGAGCCAACCCGCCGGCCAGCGGAAATCCGGGCCGTTTCATCCTATTGCGCTCCACTCGCCTTGCCGCCTGCCCCTGTCGCGGCCGTGCCGCCGTCCTTTCCCGCGCTGGAGGCAAAATTGGCCGCGCTGAACACGAATTTTCCGAGCAGCGACTCGATGTTGATCGCCGACTGGGTCACGGTGATGGCACCGCCCTGCTTCAGCATGGTGTCCGATCCACCCGGCGAGATCGACAGATAGTCCCCGCCGAGCAGCGATTCGCTCTCGATCGCGGCGCTGCTGTCTTTCGGAATCTGAACGCCCGGCTCAACCGAGAAATCGACCACGGCGGCATAGGTCTGCGGATCGAGTTCGGTTTTGGTCACCTTCCCCACCGTCACACCGGCGATCTTCACCGCCGATCCCACCGCCAGCGGACCGATGCTGCCGAACTGCGCATGAAGGATATAGCCGTTCCCGGTGGTGCTTCTGGTGCCCGAAAAGGTGAAGGCAAGAAATCCCGCCGCGACCACGATCACGACCAGCCCTGCGATGATTTCGGAGACTCGACGCTGCATCGGCTTCTTTCTCGGTGGAACGGAACGGCGCGGCGCGCGGCCGGTTTCAGGCGTCCGGCGTCCAGGCTTCGTAGTCGCCGGATGCACGCGCCCTGACACCGCCTGCGTAATCATGGCCGGAAGGACGATAGGCTCCGGCGCTGCCGGTCTGGTTCGGCAGATAGGGGCGCTGCCATGGCTGGCGCACATGCTCCGGCAAGGGCTGGTCAGTGGTGAAATGCAGCCAGGCGTGCCACTCCGGCGGTACCAACGAGGCCTCGCGCGCCCGGTTGGCAAAGATCACCCAGCGCCGCTTGCGGCCACCCGGCCGGTCCGGTTTGTTTTCCTGATAATACCGGTTGCCTGTCGCGTCCTCGCCAACGAAGCTGCCATGGCGCATGGTGTTCAGCACGAGACCGGGATTGGCGAGCAGGGCGCGCCAGCCGCCGAGCGAGGCAAGGCTCACGGTCGCAGAACCAGAGGCCGCGCCATGGGCCGCACCTGCGGCCGGCGCAGTATCGCTGTTTCTTGTCATGCGACGCTCTATAAAGGATCGGACTGATCCGGTCCATCCGCGCGTCTCCCTGTCGCACCAGGTGAGTATCCACAGGATTTTGTGGTTTGCCCTCGCGATATCCACAAGATAGCGTCGATTCCCTCTGGAATGCGGCAGACGATCGAGTTAGGGTTACGTCATGTTGAAAGATCGCGCCGGACCGCATCGCCTCGTCCCATCGCCTTGGCGCGGCGTGCGCCTGCACCGGGTCGAAGCCGCCGCCGACCCTGATCAGCCGGCCGAACCGGCGATCCTGCCGGCATCCTGGCCGGCGCAGTCCGCCGCCGGGCTGGTCGCCCTGCGCGCCTCCCCCGATCTGACCGGCGTCGCCGAGGCCGCCGGCGTCTGGATCGATCCGATCGCCGGCGCCGCACGGACGGCCGGGGTTGCCGAGGATATCGCCGCAACACTGCACGCTCTCGTGCGCGACCGCCGCGCCGCGCCCACCCGGGGTCTGTGGCATAATGCCGCCGAAACCCTGCCCGGCTTTGTGTTCAACCTCCCCGAATTTCTCGACACGGACGGACAGTTCGACCTCGCCAGCT
>DASVGZ010000309.1:0-8146 GCA_036379275.1 Acidiphilium sp.
GAGATCGGCGCCGGCCAGGGCGATGCTTCTGACCGTTTCCGGGAATTCCACATCGTAGCAGATCAGCAGACCGATCTTCCAGCCGAGGAACTCGAAGGGCGGAGCAAAACCGTCACCCGGCCGGTAGAGGCCGCGTTCGAAATCGCTGAACAGATGGGTTTTGCGGTAATTGGCGAAGAATGCGCCGTCGGGGCCGATCGCCTGCACGGAATTGTAGACCGCGCCGCTCGCGGGGTCGCGCTCGGCGTAGCCATAGACGATGGCGATGCCGTTTTCCTTCGCGATGCCGGCAATGCGGGTGGCCGAGGGGCCGTTCGACGCCTCGGCAAGGTCGACGCAATGATCCGGGACATTATAGCCCTGTAGCCAGCATTCCGGGCTGAGCAGGATTTGTGCTCCGCCGGCGGCGGCCGCGTGCGCGGCTTTCGCGAGGGCTGCGACATTCGCGGATGGTTCCGCAAGATGGCCTTCGGTCTGCCAGAGCGCGAGTTTCAGGGGCATGAGATTTCCTTCCCGTGACGGATCGAACTGTCAGTCAAGGATATTGGCAAACCGACGGCATGGCGACCTCAATTCTGGATACTCTGGAGATTCCGCAAGGTGGGGAGCAATGTTTACGATGAGCATGTTAAATATTTCGAAATCGTATTCGAGAATAAAATTCTAAAAAATAACACATACTATTAGAAACGATATGATTACAAAGTTTAGGTTGCGTTTAATCAGAATACGATGCAATTTCGGCAAAAGAGACGGTAACGGGCGGCAATCCGCCGGATGTTTAACTGTCGAAGGGGCCGACAAGAATGGGTTCGACCGATGCGGATGCCTCACGCCCCGATGGGCGTGAGGAACGGAAAGCATTGCCGCCGAAGAAAGCAAAAGCCGGAAAATCGCGCGCCATGGCGGTCGGGACGGCGCCGGCGGAAGGGAATGTAACCAGCCTTCCGGTCAGGTTCGTGCCACCGCCGGCGGACGAGGTCCGCGAACCCGATCGGGCGGATGAACCGCTGCCATCCTGGGTGTTCGATCGCCATTATTACATCGGTAAATATTCCGATCTGAAGGAAATCGTGAAATCGAATCACGGTTTCGATGTCGAAAAGCATTTTTGGGAATTCGGCGCCGTGGAAGGCCGCCGGCCGTCGTTGCAGTTCGATCTTCAATACGTGGTCTGGCGCCTTTCTGGCCTGCTGAATGCGAAATGCTCGGGCGCGGAGGCGATGAAAGCCTATTTCCGCCTTCCTGAAGGCGAGCGGTTCGTTCCGAATGGCTGGTTTTCGCCCTGGGCGTTCAAGGCGCTCTACAAGTCGCGGTTCCCCGACCTGCCGCTGCTGGGCGAGTATGCGCTGTTCATTTTCTATCTTGATCACGCCGCCGGGGACCGGGTTTCACCGAACGGCCTGTTTTCCGAGGAGGATTACCGTGAGGCGCATCCCGATACCGATGCCGCCGTTATCGCCGGAAGGCTGCGCTCGGGCTTCGACTATTTCGCGCGGCAGGATGACCCGATTTCGCCGGGGACATTGCCGTGGTTCGAGACCGATCGATCCAGCCCTGTCAGCGCCGCAAAAGCGGAGCGGGATTTCGCCCTGACCGGGCAGATGCCGAATCAGGCGCGATTCTGGTGGTTCGACGAGAATTTCTATCTCACGGTCTACCCTGATGTACATGCCCTGAAACGGCAGGGGGTCATCCGTTCTGGCCTCGAACATTTCATGGTGTCCGGCGACCGGGAAGGGCGGGTACCGCATCCCGCACTGCTGGCGCTCGCGAAACGCACCGCCGGCACGGCGTTGCGCGAGGCGCTGGCGGAAATTCCGCGCCCGGCGTCGCACAGGATCGGCCTCGATGTGGCGGCGGTGACCGCGGACTTCCTTTATGACCAGCCGAATGCAGCACAGCGCCAGGCGATCGACGAGGCGTTATGGCGTTCGGTCGACCCCCCGGAAATCGACTGCATCGTCGATACCGACGCCTATCTGAAAGCCAACCCGGATCTCGCGAACTATGAGACGCCGCAAGCACTCATGGGGCACTGGCGGGCTTTCGGCCTGCACGAGCAGCGCCTGACGCCGGGCACGCGGCTGTTCGGCGAACGGCAGGTTCATCTGGAGGATCTCGGACGGTGGCAGGCCGGCGGAGTCAACCTGATCGGCGCGCTTTCGGCATCGAGCGGTCTCGGCGCGGCCGCGCGCGGCTATCGCGACGCCATGGTCGCAGCCGGAATCACCGTTGACGAATACGATGTGTCGGGCGCGACAAGGCCGGGCGGCGTCTTCGATCTGTTCGATCCGGCGCGCCTGCGGTTCGGCCATAATTTCATCTGCCTCAATCCCGATCATATCGCGACCCTGCTCGACCGCTATGGCAGTGCGCTGTTCGACCGGCGGGTGAACATTGGCGCATGGGTCTGGGAAATGCCGGTCGCGCGGCCGGAATGGAACGCGGTGCTCGGCGCCTTCGATCTCATTATCACGCCGAGCGAGTTTTGCAGGCAGGCTTTCGCGGCGGTGACCGAACGGCCGATCGAGGTGGTGCCGTATGTCGTCGACCGCGAACGGCTGATCGCCGAGCGTGAGCAGGCGCAGAAAAATTTCTGGATCGAGAAGATCCGCGCCATCAAGCATGGCCGCCGGCAGACCGACAAGGGAAAACTCATCGTCCTGTTCATCATGGATGCGTCGTCCTACACCGCGCGCAAGGGGATCGACATATTCCGCGCGGTTGCCGAACGGCTTGCCCGGGAGGCGCCCGACGATTTCCTGTTCGTGCTGAAAACCCATTCGCGCGACACCAGCGGCAGTCTTGCCCAGGAAATGCCGGCGAACACGCTGGTGATCGACGCGGTTCTGGATCCGCCCGATCTCGTGGTTCTGAAAACGCTCGCCGATCTCTATTTCTCGCCGCACAGGAGCGAGGGATTCGGTCTCAACATTTTAGAATCCCTGGTGCTCGGCGTGCCTGCCCTGGTTTCGGAACACGCGGGAGCGCGCGAATTGCTGGGTGAGGATTATCCGCTTCTGATCGGGGGCAGGCCGATCGAGGTCGGCGCCGAACTGGGGCCATACCGGGCCAATGCGATCTGGTTCGAACCCGATATCGAGGCGATCGTTGCCAGATTACGGGATTTTCAGAAAGGGGGCACGGCCGGACGCGCCGCCCTTGCCGGAGTGTGTTCCGATCTTTCGGAAAGACTGTCGGCCGGTGCGGTCGGCAGGACATTGCGCGGCGTTCTCGAACGGCGCTGCGCATTCGGCATGGATTTGTCCGGATTCCTGCCGGTGATCGCCTCGCCACGCGATGAAACCCTGAGCCTGCCGCACATCATGGCGCGCGGCGCGCCGGGGTCCGGTATCGCCGCCGATCTGGTGCGGCCGGCATTTTCGGTCATCACGCCCACGCACAATACCGAACCGCGCTGGCTCGATGAGCTTTACGCCGATCTCTGCGCCCAGACCATGGTTTCCTGGGAATGGTGCATCGCCGATGACGGCTCGACCGACGAGGAAACCCTCGCCGCGCTGCACCGGCTGCGCAAGCACGATTCGCGGATCCGTGTGGTTTTCGGCAAACGCAATGGCGGGATTTCGACGGCGACCAACCGGGCCGTGATGGTTTCATCCGCCCCCCATGTCGTGATGGTCGATCATGACGACCGGCTGGCACCCGGCCTGCTCGCCGCCTATCACGCGCGCATCCATGGCCATGCGCCGCCGGATATCTGCTACTGCGACGAGGACAAGATTTTGCCAGACGGCAGCAGGGGAGATCATTATTTCAAACCGGATTTCGCGCCCGAACACCTGATGAGCGTGATGTATGTCCTGCATTGCCTGTGCGTGAAAAAGTCGGTTTTCCTCGAACTCGGCGGCTATCGTTCCGCCTATGACGGAGCGCAGGATCACGACTTCGCGCTGCGCGCCGCGAGCGCGGGGGCGAGTTTCGGACATGTGCCGTCGGCGCTTTATCACTGGCGCATGGCCGAACGTTCGACGGCGGCCAGCGCGGATGCCAAGCCGCAGGCGGAACTGGCGGGAAGGCGGGCGGTCGCCGAGCATCTTCAGCGCCTCGGCGTTCGGGGAACGGTGGAAGCCGGTGCGTTCACCGGCAGTTATCGGGTTCGGCCGGTTCTGCCGGATGAGCCGGTCACGCTCGTGGTGCTGACCCGGTTTGCCCAGGGGTACGCCGGTGCGGCAAAGGTCTGTTATGCCGAAAACTTCATCGACAGCATCCTGCGCCACGATCCCGGCATTCCGTTCCGGCTGATGCTGGCGGTCGACGAGGGCGGGGAGACGATGGCGAATGTCATCGCGAAGCGCGACCGCCGGGTCGATGTTCTGGTACACCGGCGCGGCAATGCTCCGTTCAATTTCGCGGCGAAGGCCAATTTCGCCATCGAAGCCTCGGCCACCGAGCGCGTGGTTCTGCTGAACGATGACATGGAGGCGCTGGATAAAGGCTGGCTCGAGGCGATCCTGGAACCGTTGCAACTGCCGGGCGTCGGCATTGCCGGCGGGCGCCTGCTCTATCCGGATGACACGGTTCAGCACGCGGGGATCGTGCTCGGCCTCAACGGGGCGGCGGGACATGTCTTCATCGGGGCCAATGACGATCAGATCGGTTATAACGGCTTCACCCATGTTATGCGCAATTATTCGGCGGTGACCGGAGCGTTCATGGCGTTCAGCCGCAGCCTGTTCGACCGGATCGGCGGTTTTGACGAGCATTATCCGATCGATTACAACGATGTCGATTTCTGCCTGCGCAGCCTGGAGGCTGGCGCACGGGTGGTTTATACGCCGTTCGCCCGGCTGCGCCATTTCGAATCGTGCAGTGCGCCGCGCGCATCCGCCGATACGCTGGACACCGAGCGGTTCTCGTACCGCTGGCGCGCGATGATCGAGCGGGATCCTTATTATAATCCGAATCTGTCTCGCAGGTCGGTTTTATGCGAGGCGGTGCAGCCCTAGTGGTCCGATTCCGACATTTGCATCCCGCTTCTGGCAGTCGCTCAGGCAAATGTCGGAATCAAAGGACCACTAGAAAACATATGATTCTAGTGGAGCTTATGAATTTGACGTTTGAAAAATCAGCCTCGGAAGGCGGGATTCAAACGTCAAATTCGCTCCACTAGGCGCTGGCTATGATTTGCGAATATGGAGGGAGTTGAGGCAGGCGATCGTCGATCTGGCGGATTCGCTCAGCGACAATGCCCTTGGATCGGCAAGAAAGGCCGGAATGTCGAGCGCAACCAGGTCGTTGACCGTCATCGCGCCAAATCGGGCGGCAACGTCTTCGGGCAATCCCGTGAGATAGTCGCGCAACTGCCACTGCACGCCGAAAATCGGATGACCATGCAACGGCACAGTGCAGCTCAGGACCTGAGCACCGTCGCCGAACAGGTTGGTGAGACCTTGCGCCGTCATGTTGTAGTAATGATGGGGGTAGCCGTGTACGGGCTGAAGGAATGGAACGTCGATCAGCAATTCGCCGCCGGGCTTGACGACGCGCAGCAATTCCTTCGCGCAGCGGAACGGATCGCGCACATGCTCCAGAACCGCGAGCGATACGGCGCCATCGAAGCTCGCATCGGCGAAGGGCAGGGATTCGCCGATCGCCAGGACATCGGTCGAGGCATAATCGACGATTTCGACGTTCACGACCCCCCTGGTGCGCCGGGGGCGCGAGCCGGCGCCGCAATCGAGCACCGTGCCGTGCGCCGAGGTTACCCGTTCGATCAGCGCCAGCGCTTCGGGCGTGTAGGGGTTGGCCGAGATGTTGGCGGTGGCGGCAAGGTTCGCCTCGATGGCGAGTTTGCCGGAAATCATGTCGAGTCCGAAGCCGGTCTGGGGAAATTCGGTGTTGCAGGCATGGCATTTGATCATCCGTGGCCGGATGTCGAGAGAAGCGGTGCCGGCATGGCAGGCGGGGCAGATCAGGCGGGCGAGGCAGAATGAGCGGTTTGCCGCACGGATCGCGCCGTCATCGGACCAGTGGGCGTAAAGGGAATCGGTGACGCCGAGCCGGCGGGTGGCCTTGTCGCCATCGATGTCGATCGCGACATCCAGATGGATCGCGGGAGGCAGCGACAGGAGGTTGATCGCGGCGGCCACGCCCGAGGTGAATGCGAAATCCGGCATCGCGTCCCTGACATCGGGCCTGCTGATGACCTGATGCGGGATCGCCGTGCCGTTTACGGCGATCGTGATCGCACGAGGCGGAGACCGGGCAGCAACCCAACCGGCGATGGCGATGACAGGGGTTTCGATCCGGTCGTGCGGCAGGTCGATATAAGCCGGCATGGGTCGCGATCTCCCCTTGGAACCGGCTCAGGAATAAAGGCGAATCCCGAATTTGAGAAGAGGCTTGTTCAGGGAGATTCAGGGCGCGGATTACAGGACCGAAGCGGGCAGCCATTCCTCCAGTGTTACCTCGAACGTCATGCAGATGGGATTGGACCCCGCGACGAAGGGGCCGCCATGGACATTGCCATCGGTGTCGGCGACCACGCCGGTCAGTGCGGCGCGCATCGAACCGTCGCTGCCCGAGCGGACCTCTCCGGCAAGGCTGACGATTTCCACCGCCGGCCCCTTGATCTGGATGAATTTTCCGTCCTGCGTTCCGAGGCAGGCATCGGTCAGGCTGCCAAGGGCGCCGCGCACGAAGGCGTTTCTGAACCCTTCGGCGATGCACAGTTTTTCGACCCCGAGCACGAGATCCTCGTTCGGAGCGATCCGCGCATAGGCGACGCGGCCCATGCTGCCGGTTTCGACGATTGCCTCAGACATGGCGGTCTCCCTTGTGCGGCTGGAGGAGCGGGATGTTGGTTTCCGGGTCGTAGGCCTGCCGCAGTTCGAATTCGTCGAGCGAGGTGACAAGGACCGGAATGGGCGTGGGGCCGACGGTGCTGGCTTCGGTCAGGATGTGCCCGCCCTTGACCGCGCCGGATTCAGTGCGAATGGCGGCGTGACAGTGAACCAGCGGCCGTCCGTTCATACCGAGGCCGAGTGTTGCGTTGCCGAACACCATGTATGTGCTGCCGGCATCGATCGGTCTGGTGTAGGCGATCACCGCCTGTCCGGTCGGGTCGGGTGGCGCCACGCAGTATTGCAGCCGGGCAAAATAGCCGCCCAGAATCGTGGTGGAGGCGTTGCGGATGCCGAGCGCCAGAAGCGGTTCGACCAGACTTTGGTAGAGGCTGCGACCCGGTGTGAGCAGAAGGCGCACATGCCGGGCGCTGCGCGCGTGAAGGCTCTGGATGCGGACCGGGTTGAAGCGCCCCGGATGGATCAGGGTGCGCGGCCGGGGCAGGGGAGTCGTGGAAGTTGTCTGCATGACAGCCATTCTATCCTGCCGTTTGCGGAACCGGTTCCGCCGCCTGAAGGCAGCCGCGCGCCTGCAACTCTTCACGGATCAGCTTCTTTGTGATCTTGCCGTAGCCCGATTTCGGCAACTCTTCCCAGAAGAATACGCGTTTCGGCTGCTTGTAACGGGCGACCCTGCCATCGAGCCAGGCAAGAAGCCCGGCTTCATCCACGCTCATGCCGGATCGGAGCACGACGACGGCGATGCCGGTTTCGCCCCAGGTCGGGTCGGGGACGCCGACGATGGCGATCTCGCCGATCGCCGGATGAGTCAGCAGTTTTTCCTCTATCTCGCGCGGATAGACGTTGGAGCCGCCGGAAATATACATGTCGGAGGCGCGGCCGGTGATGAACAGGAAGCCCTGTTCATCGACATGGCCGAGATCGCCGGTGCGAAACCAGCCGTTGCGGAAGGCTTTCGCGTTGGCCTCCGGGTTGTCGAAATACCCGGCGAAGACGGCGAGGCCGCAGACGCAGATTTCGCCGGTCTCGCCGTGGGAAAGTTCGCGCCCGGCATCGTCCTGGATCGAAATCTGCATTCCCGTTCTTTCGTAGCCGCAGGTGCCGATGCGGATGCCGGGTTCGTCCTCGGCCGAATGAAGATCGGGCGGCAGGACGGTGATGTTGCCGGTCACTTCGCCGAGACCGAAATATTGCACCAGAACCGGACCGAGCGTGCGCAATGCGCGTTTCTGATCCTCACGGTACATCGGCGCGCCGGCGTAGATGACGTAGCGGAGCGAGGAATGATCGTGCCGGTCGGCCGCCGGATGCTCGAC
>DASVGZ010000310.1:0-6052 GCA_036379275.1 Acidiphilium sp.
CTGGCACGCTCGAACGCGACTGCATGAGGCGCGCCTCGGGCGCGACTGCATGAGGCGCCATAAAGCTGACATCGAGCGTGGGCACCCTATATCAGGTGCCGTGGACTGTTTCCGGTTTCGAGACGAGGAAAGGTGATCGTCATGCCGCGTGTTCGTTTCCATCGCTACTGGCTCGGCGCGGGTGCCGCCGTCCTGATCGCCGCCCTTGCCGCCGGGCAGCCGGCGCGGGCGGATGCGCTCGGGCCGGTGATCAGCGCGGCGAAGCAGGGCAATGTCGCTTCCGAGGCCTATCTCGGCTCGCTCTATCTCAACGGTCAGGGCGTGCGGCAGAGCGATTCCGAGGCGGCGTTCTGGTTCGGCCGGGCGGCGCGGCAAGGCGATGCGACGGCGCAGACCGATCTCGGGTTGCTGTATCAGGAGGGGCGGGGTGTCGCGCGCGATGACGCGCAGGCGGCCTACTGGTACCGGCAGGCGGCCGAGCAGGGCAATGCCAACGCGCAGAACAATCTCGGCCAGCTCTACCAGCTCGGGCTGGGTGTGCCGCAGGATTACGCGCAGGCGATTCACTGGTACCGGATGTCGGGCGAGCAGGGCAATGCGGCGGCCCGGCAGAACCTGATGGCGCTCTACGCCTATATGGCGAAGCTGAAGCAGTAGCGATCCCGCCGTCAGGCCGGCGCGCACCGGGCGGCGAATGCGTCCAGAAAGTCGCGGATCGCGGTCCGGTGGCGATCCTGCGACAGGTGCCGGCCGATATCGTCCGGCGAAAGCTTCATCAGGTCGAACCGGAGAAACAGATCCTCGTTGAACCGGTCGCTGACCGTGCCGAGCACGAGCCGGAGCTGTTGCAACATGTCGTCGCCCCGGCGCGACGCGTGAACGAGGGCGACGGGTTTCCCGATCAGGGTATCGCGCGAGACCAGCCAGTCGATGGCGTTTTTCAGCCCGCCCGGAATCGACCGCACATATTCCGGGCTTGCGACGATCAGCCCGTCGGCCGCCTCGATCGCGCGGACGAAGCCTGCAACCGGTTCCGGCAGGCGCGGATGCTCCAGATCGGGTGAGAACACCGGCAGGTCGCCGATCCGGCCATGGACAGTGACGACATGTGCGGACCCGGCCGCCGTGCGCAGCGCGCGGAGCAGGGCGGTGTTGGTGGACGCCAGCCGCGCGCTTCCGGAAATGGCGAGGAAATGCATGACCGGAAGCATCTATCGCGGAACGCGGTCCGGAAGAACCCCGGGTCAGAACCCGTTCCGAAACCGGCTCTCAGGGAAAGGTCGTCTCATGGAAAGGTCGACTGGCAGTCGATGCCGTTTTTCAGAGAGTAGTAGAAGAAAACGATCCTGTCCTCGATCGCGATGTCCGGCGCCATCCGGACATGGACCGTATAATGGCCGGAGTTGTCCGTGGGCAGACATGTCCTGATCTTGTCGACCACCTGTTCGGGCCGCATGTTCTCGCAGGACAGCGACTGTTCCAGCGATTTCTTGTCCTTGTTCCAGATGTTGATTTTTGCCTGAAACGGAACGCGGTTCATTGGCTCCTCCCAGTTTTTATATTTAGGCAACAAGGCCGGACAACTGATTCAACTGTTAACTATTGTCCAAACTTACAATAATTTTAGTAATTATTGGACTTTTTCAACCCGATTCACAACATTTTTTCCGGTCCATTCGGACGATTCCGAAAAATCGCCTGCCTGATGGGGCAGGCAGGCGAGATGCGTCACGGATTATCGCCCGGCCTGTTATCGTCCGGCCTGTTATCGTCCGGCCTGTTTCAACCGCTGGGGGGTGCGGTCCGGCGCCGGTTTTTCCGGCTTTTCGGCAAGGGAAATGGCCGATTCCGCATCGGTTCCGGTGTCGGTCCCGGAACGGGGATTCCGGTCGAAGCCGGCGAACGCGAGACCAGCGGTCTCGAACAGGCAGTCATGCAATTCGTCCGCCGCACCACGGGCGATATCGACCATCTGCCTTCCGTGCCGGCGAAGACTGACAATCTGCAGGCGGGTGAGATCGGCCATGTCGGTCGCCTGGGTCAGGTCGCGCATATCGGCGAGCGCGGTGTCCAGCAGCGTCCGGGCGATTTCCAGATTCCGCGCGTTGATGCCGGCCATGCCGCGATAGAATCTCCGGTTGGCGTTCAGGAGATTGTCGACCGGCAGTCTGGCGGGTATCTCCTCCGCCTGATCGAAGCTGGTCTGGCCGAAATACGCCTGGAACGGAAACAGGAACGCCCACGCCAGGCCTGACGCATCGCCGTGGGATGCGTCGCTGCCTTTCGGCGCAATGGTGTCGGAACCGTTGATGGAAACGGGATCGGTCATGAGTTCCTCCTTTTTTGACGGGGAAACGGCAGGCAGGGCGGGCAGCCTAACCGGCCGACTCTGTCGCTTTCGGGCGGCGGCCCGGCGTGGCCCTGACGGAAGAAGATCCTCCATCCTGTCCGGCGGCGAGTTGGGAAAAATTCCGCGCCGGAAGGCGGCGCTGCCGATACGGAAACAATGCCGGCCATAAAAGTCGTTGCGGGGCCGAAGATGTCGCGGTTCTGGCGATCACACCATCATCGAGGAAATTGCTGGAAGACACGGCTTTCTCCTTTTGCTCGAATAACGCTGGCTTTCTCGACTTCAGGTTTTTAATCGATACCTGTTTGCAACTATGTTTCCCTGCCGTTCGATCTGGACAACCGATACATGACGGGCAGGGCCGGTGCCTTAACCTGGATCAAGGAACCGGAGGTTAAACGTTTTGTGCACGATCACGACCGCGTGATGCGGTTGAGCTTTTCCGGTTCCTTCCCATTTCGATAGCGGAAATTCCTCGCTGGTATCGCCGGTCGCCTTCTGTCCGGTATCGCGGATGGTTTCCTGTCCGGTCGCGCCGCGGGCGACCGTCGGTAGCAGAGGATCGTGTCGTCATGGGCAACGATCGCGAGTTCGCACATCGGCGCCGGGTTTCCGGAACCGCTCCGGGTGTGTCCGCGATTTCCGGTATCGGCGTCATCCCGGGTGTTTCCCGGCATTTCGGGCGCGGAGCGGTCCTGTATCATCAGGGCAACGATGTCGCGGAGGCAATCATCGTCGAGACCGGCTGGATCGCCTTGCAGATGGACCTCGAAGGCGGTGCGCACTGCATCATCGATTTCGCGCTGCCCGGCGACATTCTCGGCCCGGCGCCGTCATTCGGCGCGATGCTGCATCATTCCGCACAGTGCCTCACGCGGGTGACCGCCCACATCGTCCGGCGCGACGACATTCTCGGATTTCCCGAGAATTCGCGATTCATCAAATATGTCTACAAATGCTCCGTGTGTCGCGAATACCGGGCGCACGACCATTTCGCCAATGTCGTGGTGCGCGACGCGCGCTGCCGGGTGGCGCATCTGGTGTTCGAGCTGTTCTGCCGCAGCCTGCATGGCGTGCCGGACCGGCGGGGCGAGGAAATCGCCTGCCCGCTCAAGCTCGCCCAGATCGGCGCCGCCGTAGGGCTGAGCGCCGTGCATGTCAGCCGGACGCTCAGGCTCATCCGGGAAGCGGGTGTCGTGTCGTTCCGGGACGGCAGGCTGACGGTTTCCGACCCCGCGCTGCTGCGGCGGATGGCCGGCGATTTCCTGCCGGTTCTGGCCGACCCGCTGACCGAACTCCAGCCGGCCTGAGAGGATTTAACGTCCCATGGTGAAGAATTCGGGGTTCGGCTGCATCGCCGTCATGCTGGCGAGCCGGTTGGACAGGGCGAAGAACGCCGCGATGGCGCCGATATCCCAGATCGCCTCGTCGTCGAAGCCGTGGTTACGCAGGGCGGCGAGGTCGCCATCGCCGATATCCTCCGCGGCGGCCGCGACCTTCATCGCGTAGCCGATCATCGCTGCCTGGCGCGGGGTCAGGCCGGCACGGATCAGACTGGCGCGGGTCGGGTTGAGCGCGATCCGGTCGGCGATTTCCGGGTTCTTCGCGTAGATGCGCAGGATCGCGCCGTGGGCGACCACGCAATAGAGGCAGCGGTTGGCCCCGGAGGTCGCGACCACGATCATCTCGCGCTCGGCCTTGGTCAGGCTGCTGTCGCGCAGCATCAGGGCATCATGATAGGCGAAGAAGGCGCGGAACTCGTCCGGTCGGTGCGCGAGGGCGAGGAACACATTCGGCACGAAGCCGGCCTTCTCCTGCACCGCGAGGATACGGGCGCGGATGTCCTCCGGCAGGCCGGCGAGTTCGGGAACCGGAAAGCGGCTGATCGGGTTCGGCATCGGGCCCTCCATGGTCGGGCGAGTGTGGCGCGCGGCGGTCCGCCGCACAAGCAGGGCCGCCCCAATGGGCCGTTCCGCCGGGCGATCGTTGCGGGATTGCGGAAAAACTTTGTGACCGCACGGCGCCGTCCTGCCCTTGCGGATGAGGGCGGTTGCCGCTAGGCGCATCTCGGTGCCCTTGCGCGCGGGAGGCTGCGCGCGGCGGTATCGTGACCTTGAGGCGTTTGGGAGATTTTCCTTGCGGCAACTGCGGCTGGCTCTGATGACCACGGCCTGCCTCGGCGCGGCGCTGATCGCGCCCGCGGCGCTCGAGGCTCACGCGGCGACGCCACCGCCCGCCCAGGCCGCCGCCGGCGGCCGGATCGCGGCGATCGTGGTGCATGGCAACCAGCGGATCGACGCGAACACCATCCGCGCCTATATCCTGCTCCGCCCGGGCGATCCGTTCGACCCGAACAAGATCAACCTCAGCCTGAAGACCCTGTACGCCACCGGCCTGTTCGAGACCGTCTCGATCACCCGCCAGGGCGGCGACCTGGTGGTCCAGGTGAAGGAGAACCCGGTCGTCAACCAGGTGTTTTTCCGGGGCAATTCGGCGGTCAACGACAAGGCGATGACCGGCGCGGTCTCGCTCAAGCCGGGCGCCGTGTTCACCACCGCGGCGGCGGCGGCGGACACGAAAACCATTCTCGGCCTCTACGCCAAGGACGGCCATTACGACGCGACCGTGTCGCCCGAAATCGTCCGGCTGCCGGAAAACCGGGTCAACGTGGTGTTCAACTGCGTGGACGGGCCGAAAACCCTGATCAGCCGGATCAACTTCATCGGCGACCGCCATTTCGGCCAGTCCCGGCTGCGCGAGGTGATCTCCAGTCGCCAGAGTGCGTGGTGGCGGTTCCTGTCCAGCTCCGACGACTACAATTCCGACCGTGTCAAGTACGATGAGGAGCTGCTGAGCCGGTTCTACTACCATCACGGCTATGCCGATTTCCGCATCGTCAGCGCGACCGCCCAGCTCGCGCCGGACCGCAAGTCGTTCTACCTGACCTTCGTGCTCGACGAGGGCGCGCGCTACCGCGTGTCCTCGGTCAAGGTCGAGTCGTCGGTGCGCGACCTTTCGGCGAAATCGCTCCGGCAATACGTGCCGATCGAAAAGGGCGACATCTTCGACGGCGACGCGCTGCGCACCGCCGTCAAAAAAATGTCCGAGGCCGCGCAGAACCGGGGCTTCGCCTTCGCCCAGGTCGAGCCGGACATCAAGGAAGACCACAAGAACGACACGATCGCGCTGACTTTCCGGGTGGTCGAGGGGCCGCGCGTCTATGTCCGTGACGTGCGGATTTCCGGCAATACCCGCACCGAGGATCAGGTGATCCGCCGCCAGGTCGAACTGGCGCCGGGCGACGCCTACAACCAGCAGGCGGTCGACCGCTCGAAGCAGAACCTGGAAAATCTCGGGTTCTTCAAGAAGGGCGCGACCACGATCAAGCCGGCGCAGACCACCCAGCCCGACGAGGTCAATCTCGATGTCGGCGTGCAGGAAGAGGCGACCGGCCAGTTCACCCTCGGCGGCGGCTATTCGACCGATCTCGGCGCGCTCGCCAATATCGGCCTGTCGCAGAACAATTTCCTCGGCTCGGGGGTCAACGCGTCGATCAGCGCGCTGCTCGCGCAGAAGGGCACCCAGTTCAACCTTGGCGTCACCGATCCGTATTTCCTCGGGCGCAACCTGATCGCCGGCTTCGACCTGTTCCGCACCGACACCTACAACACCACCTCGTACGTGTTCAGCGAGCGCTCGCTC
>DASVGZ010000311.1:0-2583 GCA_036379275.1 Acidiphilium sp.
ATCGAGGCGTTCAGCCCGCGCGTCCCCGACAAGGTCTTCGCCCTGGACGTGCCGGTCCTCGGCATCTGCTATGGCGAGCAGGCGATCTGCGCCCAGCTTGGCGGCACGGTGGAGACCTCGGATCACCGGGAATTCGGCCGCGCTTTTGTCGAGATCGTCGCCGAGTGCGCATTGTTCGACGGGGTATGGCAGCGCGGCGGCCGTGCCCAGGTGTGGATGAGCCATGGCGACCGGGTGACCGCCCTGCCCGACGGCTTCCGCGCGGTCGCGGTCAGCGATGGCGCGCCGTTCGCCGCGATCGCCGACGAGACGCGGCATATCTACGGTGTCCAGTTCCACCCCGAGGTGATGCACACACCGGATGGCAGCCGTCTTCTCGCCAACTTCGTCCACCGGGTCTGCGGTCTTTCGGGCGACTGGACGATGGCGAATTTCCGCGACACCGCCCGCCAGGCGATCCGCACTCAGGTCGGCGGCGGCCGGGTGATCTGCGGCCTGTCCGGCGGGGTCGATTCCTCGGTGGCGGCCGCGCTGATCCACGAGGCGGTCGGCGAACAACTCACCTGCATCTTCGTCGATCATGGCCTGCTGCGGGCAGGCGAGGCCGACGAGGTGGTGCGTGTGTTCCGCGACCGGTTCAACATCCGCCTGATCCATCGCGATGCGTCCGACATGTTTTTCACGGCGCTCGACGGCGTCACCGACCCCGAACTGAAGCGCAAGACCATCGGGCGGCTGTTCATCGAGGTGTTCGAGGAAGAAGCCCACAATCTGGGCGGCGCCGATTTCCTCGCCCAGGGCACGCTGTATCCCGATGTCATCGAAAGTGTCTCGGCGCGCGGCGGGCCGAGTGCGGTGATCAAGTCGCACCACAATGTCGGTGGGCTGCCTGACCGGATGCGGATGAAACTGGTCGAGCCGCTGCGCGAGCTGTTCAAGGACGAGGTGCGCGCTCTGGGGCGCGAGCTTGGCCTGCCGGAAACCATCGTCGGCCGACACCCCTTCCCCGGCCCCGGCCTCGCGATCCGGATTCCCGGCCCGGTCGACCGCGAGAAGGTGGGCATCCTGCAAAAGGCCGATGCGATCTATCTCGAGGAAATCCGCGCGGCGGGGCTTTACGATGCGATCTGGCAGGCTTTCGTCGCCCTTTTGCCGGTGCGCAGCGTCGGCGTGATGGGCGACGGGCGGACCTACGATTTCGCCTGCGCGCTGCGCGCGGTGACCAGCACGGACGGCATGACCGCCGATGTCTACCCGTTCGAGATGGATTTCCTGACCCGCGTTGCCGGACGAATCGTCAACGAGGTGCGTGGCATCAACCGGGTCACCTACGACATCACCAGCAAACCCCCCGGCACGATCGAGTGGGAGTGAGGGGTAGATTGTTCGTAAGAAATTTCATTTTATTTCAATGACTTGTAATACGCTAAGGATGATCGACAATCATCGTCAATTCGCTATTTGAAATCTCATAACTTATTGAACGGAAACAGGAATGGTAAAGCGCTGGAGCAGTTTCTGGCGTGAGTAGCCGGATAGGATGACGGTATTTCTGACGGTCTTTTTCGAAATGCGCGCCAGACGAAACCAAAAGCCCGTCAGATAGAGCGCGTAGCGCTGACGATCTTTTCCGTATGACGGATAGTCCTAGAAAATGCGTTGAGAGGGGCAATTTATAGCCTGCCCAGAACGCTTTCCACAATGGAAAGGACGACCGCCGGGCGGTTCTTCAGACAAAATTAGTTGACAAATATGCGTCATAATGGCTATTTAGTGCCCACTTTGACGCAGAATCACAGACCGACCATGCAGCCTCGCCAGCACAAAACGGCCAGCTTCCTGTCGGCTCATCCGGTCTTCACCCGGGCGGAGTTCGCGGCGGCTTTCGGCCATCCGGCTGGCGCGGCCAACGTTACGAGCCTGCTCCGGCATCATCTGCGAGCTGGCAACATCAAGCGCGTCAGTCGCGAGGTGTTTGCGGCGGTGCCAGCCCACCTGGCGGCCGAGCGGATGGTGATCGACCGCTTCGCCGCGGCGAGCAAGCTGTGCTCCGATGGGGTCCTGGGGTTTCACTCCGCGCTTGAGCTGCATGGCATGGCCTATTCCGAGTTCAACGAGGTTCAGCTCATCAGCGCCGGACGGACCGAACGCGTGGACCTGCCATTTGGCGCCTGCCGCTTCGTCACGCCGCCGAAGGCGTTGGCGGCGGCTGGCCAGGCCGACTACCTGACCGTGACCATGGACCGGCAGGGGGTGACGGTCCGTGTGACCGCGGTCGAACGCACGGTCGTCGATGTCCTGCACCGGCCGGAACTCGCCGGCGGCGTTGAGGAAGTCCTGAAGTCGCTGGACCTAGTGCGCTATCTCGATCCGGCGAAGGTCGCCGACTATGTCGAGCTGCTGGACAACCGCTCGCTCGCCTCCGTTTCCGGCTGGTGGCTCGAGAAGCGGCGCGCCGCGCTCGGCGTCGCCGACGACGCCCTGGCGCGCCTGCGAACACGGCTTCCACGATCAAAGCACTACGCACTGGGCGCCGAACCCGGTCATGCGGTGTTCGTCGAGCCCTGGCGCGTGCTTCTCCCA
>DASVGZ010000312.1:0-6571 GCA_036379275.1 Acidiphilium sp.
GCGGCAGCAGGACCGCGCTGGCCGCCAGCATGTAGGCGACGAAACCCGGCATCCGGACCCCCCTGCGCGCGGCGATCGCCCGGATCATCAGGTTGGGAGCGTTGCCGAGCCAGGTGATCGCGCCGAACAAAACCGATCCGGCCGAGAGCGCGGTGAGCAGGCGGGCGGGCGGTGTGATCAGCCTGGCGGCATCGCCTCCGGCGGCCTGAAAGAACATCAGATAGGTGGGCGCGCTGTCGAGGAATGCCGAGCACAGACCGGAGAGCCAGAACCATAGGGCCGGCGACCGCGCGAGCGGCACTGTCGCCAGCAGGTGCAGGACCGGCTGGATCGTTGCAAAGATCGCGAAGAACAGGACGGCGATTTCGCGCATCGGCGCCCAGGCGAACCGGTTGCGCGTCCTGATCGCAGGCGGGGTCCGCAGTTCGGAAATCGCGACGAAGACGGCGGCGAGCAGGGTCAGGGCCACCTGCGCGGCCGGCACGCGGGCCGGGCCGAAAGCGATATCCGGCCCCTGGCGGAAGCCGGAAATGGCGATTGCGATGACGAAAACAACCAGCATCGCGATGTTCAGACCGCCCCGGATGCGCAGGGGGCGGAGCTTTGGCATCGGTTCCCGCGCGGCAAGGCGGTGATCCAGCGCCCAGGTCGCGGCGAGAACCGGAATTGCGACGACCAGCATCGGCAGCACCAGATGCACGGTTGGCCAGAAGAACGGCACGCCGCGCAAAAAGCCGATCAGAAGAGGAGGATCGCCGAGCGGGCTCAGGGCGCCGCCGGTATTCGCGACCAGAATGATGAACGCGAGAACGAGGTGCCGCCGCTCGGTCCGCGCGCCATTCGCGGCCAGCAGCGGATGGATCAGCAGAAGTGAGGCGCCGATCGTGCCGATCAACCCGGCCAGGAGAGTGCCGATTCCGAGCAAAAGGGCATTGCCGGCCGGCCGGCCCCATGGGCCGCCTGTGATCAGCACGCCGCCGCCCAGCGCGTAGAGTGCCATCAGAACTGCGATGAATGGCAGGAAATCGGCGAGTCCCGCCTGCCACAATTCGGCGAGCGCGGTTCCCGGGCCTTGCCGGACACCGGTAAGAATCACACCGAGTACCACCCAGGACAGGGTGAGCCGGACCATGTTGCGGTGCCAGAACCGGGGTGCCGTGCCGGGCAGGATGGCGAAACTGAGGAGTGTCCCGAAAAACGGCAGCATGGCAGACGTGTTGGCGCTGAAACCCGTCATGCGGGAATCGCCGCGAGACCGGGGGTATCGCGCAGGTCGGCAATTTGCACGCCGGGCGGCCTCAAACTAAGGTCGTCCGCGGCAAAACCGGCAGATGAAGGAGAGTCAGCCAGATGGATATGACGGGGGAACGGCTGATCGCGGCGCCGCGTGAGGCAGTCTGGGTCGCGCTGAACGACCCCGAGATTCTCCAGGCCTGTATTCCGGGGTGCGAGAGCATTGAAAAACTGTCCGATACCGAGATGAAAGCCGTGGTCAACGCCAAGATCGGCCCGATTTCCTCCCGGTTCAACGGCCGCGTGACTCTTGCCGATCTGGACCCGCCGAATTCATACACGATTTCCGGCGAGGGGCAGGGCGGTGTTGCCGGTTTTGCCAAAGGCGGCGCACGGGTCGCCCTTGCCGAGGAGCAGGGCGCAACGAGGCTGCGCTATCAGGTCAACGCACAGGTTGGCGGCAAGATGGCGCAGCTTGGCGCACGGTTGATCGATTCGGTTGCCAAGTCCTATGCTGAGACGTTTTTCACCCGTTTTGTCGAGAAGGTTGCACCAGAGACTATGTCGAACACGCATAACGAGCCGGAACTTGCCCCGACGCCAGCCCACACTCACGAACCGGTGCCCGCCCATGCGCACGGGGGATATGGCGGAGGATCGGATCCGAGCAACCCGTTCATCGCGGGCCTGCCCGCCGGCATCTGGATTCCGATCATCGTCTCCATCGTCGTGGTCACGATCGTGCTCACCAAATTTCTCGGATGAACCCACGGTCCCTGCCCACCTCGGTCGGGGAGACGGCGGCGCTTCTCGCAAAGGGGGACTACATCGCGGATCGGGCGCTGGCGACCAGCGTGCATCTGGCTCTCGCGATGGAGCGCCCGCTGTTTCTCGAAGGCGAACCGGGGACGGGCAAGACCGAAATCGCCAGGGTTCTGGCGCGACAGCTCGGCCGGCGGCTGGTCCGCCTGCAATGTTACGACGGCCTCGACCTGGCCGCCGCCGCCTATGAGTGGGACCATGCGCGCCAGCTCATGGAAATCCGTCTCGCCGAGGCGGGCGGAACGCGCCCGGACATCTATGCGCGGGAATTCCTGCTCGCCCGGCCGCTGCTGTCGGCGATCGACCCCGATTTGCCGCCCGCGGTCCTGCTGATCGACGAACTCGACCGTGCCGACGAGCCGTTCGAGGCGTTTTTGCTGGAGCTTCTCGGCGAGTTCCAGATCACGATTCCCGAACTCGGCGCCATCCGCGCGGTAACCCGGCCCGCGGTGGTGATCACCTCGAACCGAACCCGTGAGGTTCACGACGCGATCCGCCGGCGCTGTCTGTATCATTGGGTCGATTACCCGAGTGCTGCCCGCGAGCGCGAAATTCTCACGGTCCGCGCGCCGGGCGTGCCGGAGAAACTGTCCGCCCAGGTCGTCGCGTTCGTCCAGCGCATCCGCACCATGGATATTTTCAAGCTGCCCGGTGTGGCGGAGACGATCGACTGGGCCGCCGCGCTCGCGGCGCTCGACGAGGTCGAGCTCAACCCTCGTGCCGTCGATGACACGCTGGGGGTCTTGCTGAAATATCAGGACGACATCGCGAGAATCCGGGGCGAATCGGCTGGAAAACTGATCGAGGAGGCGATTCGCGCGGCATGACCGCAACCCAGGAGTCCGGGAAGCTTGTCGCGAATGTGATGCACTTCGCCCGACTGCTGCGCCGGGTGGGCCTGCCGGTCGGGCCGGGAGAGGTGGTGGCCGCGGCCGAGGCCCTGACTTTTGTGGACATCAGTGATCGCGTGGTGTTCCGCGCGGCGCTTCGGGCGGTGATGCTGCGCCGCCACGAGCACGAAACCGTGTTCGATCAGGCTTTCGCGGCGTTCTGGCGCAACCCCGATGCCGCGAAATTCGCGGAGATTCTTGCGGCATTGGGTGGCCGTTCCCCCCAGGAGGAAAAAGCGCCGCCGGGCGCGCGCCGGCTTGCCGAGGCGTTGGCGGCGACGAAATCGCGCGAGCGGCCCGATGTGCCGGAAGATCGCCGGGAGATCGACGCCGTGCTGACCGCATCCGGCGAGGAGCGGCTGGAGACACTCGATTTCGAGGCGATGGGCGCAGGCGAGATTGCTGCGGCCAAGGCAGAGATCGCCCGGCTGGTCCTGCCGCTCGACGAGCGCCGGACCCGCCGTACCCGGGTTGCCGCGCGTGGGGCGAGGATCGATCTCCGGCGCACGATGCGCGATTCGCTGCGCAATGCCGGCGAGATATTCGACATCGCGCGCAGGGTGCCGCTCACCCGTCCGCCCCCGCTCGTGGTGCTGTGCGACATTTCCGGCTCGATGGCGCGTTACACGCAGGTTCTGCTGCATTTTCTTCATGCGGTTGCCAATGATCGCGACCGGGTGACTGTATTCCTGTTCGGCACGAGGCTGACCAACATCACCCGCCAGCTTGCCCGCCGCGATCCCGAGGAGGCACTGGCCCGGGTCGCCGGAATCGTGCCCGACTGGTCGGGCGGCACGCGGATCGGCGAGGCTCTCGCCGATTTCAATCGACTCTGGGCACGGCGGAGCCTCGCCCAGGGGGCTGTGGTCCTGCTGGTGACCGATGGTCTGGATCGCGACGGAGCGCAGGGGCTTGCCGACAACATGGCGCGGCTGCACCGGTCCGCGCGCCGTCTGATCTGGCTCAATCCGCTCTTGCGCTATTCGGGATTCGAGCCGAAATCCCAGGGGGCGAAGGCGATGCTGCCTCATGTGGACGAATTTCGCCCGGTGCATAATCTGGCCAGCCTGCGGGCGCTGATCGCGGCCCTGTCGGGCGATGCTCCGGTGCGCGGTGGCCGGGCGCATGACCGATCAGCCATGCCGTGGCGCCAGCAGGGAAGGGGAGAAATCAGATGAGCGATCCTGGCACCGATACCGAAGACGTTCTGAGCATCGCGGCTGACTGGTTTGCCGCGGGTGAGGCGGTCGCGATCGCGACCGTCACCAGCACCTGGGGCAGTTCGCCGCGCCCGGCCGGCAGCCGGATGGCGGTGACCGGATCGGGACGGATGGCCGGTTCGGTGTCCGGCGGCTGCATCGAGGGAGCGGTCGCCGAGGCGGCCCGGCGCAGTCTGGAAACGGGCGTTCCGCAACTGCTCGATTTCGGCGTGACCGATGAGCGCGCCTGGGAGGTCGGGCTGGCCTGCGGTGGCAAGGTCGCCGTATTCGTCGAAAAACTGTCATGAAGGCAGCCCAGCTTGCCGCGTTGTGCGCGGCGGCCGAAGCGCGCCGGCCGGTTGCCTTCGCCACGCGCCTGCCCGACGGCGCGGCCTGGGTTCTGCCCGATCTCGCTGCCCCCGCCGGGCTTGCGGAAAAAGCCGCCGGAATGCTGGCGGAGGACAGGACCGGAACCGTAGAGGTCGGCGGTGAGACCTGGTTCATCGAATCCCGCAATCCCGCGCCGCGCACGATCATCGTCGGCGCGGTGCATATCGCCCAGAGTCTCGCGCCTCTCGCGGCGTCGATGGGGTTCGCGGTGACGGTGGTGGACCCGCGCCGCGCCTTCGCATCGTCCGACAGATTTCCAGGGGTGACGACCCGCATCGACTGGCCGGACGAGGCGCTCGATGCCTTGGTTCCCGATCGCCGGACCGCGATCGTCACCTTGACCCATGACCCGAAGCTCGACGATCCGGCACTGATCCGCGCCCTGGCGTCGGATGCGTTCTATATCGGCGCGCTGGGGTCGAAGCGCACCCATGCGAAACGGCTCGACCGGCTGCGCGAGGCCGGTCTGACCGAGCCGGCGCTGGCACGCATCCAGGCGCCGGTCGGGCTCGATATCGGAGCGGTCACCGCACCGGAAATCGCCCTCGCGATCATGGCCCAGATGGTCGCCGCCCGGCGCAGCCGGTCCGGTGTGGCGGCATGATCTTCGGCTCCATGCCTCCGGGGGACGATCTGACCGGCGCCATTCTGGCACACAGCCTGAAAACCACGGCGAGACTGATCAAGAAGGGCACCGTGCTCGATGCGGGCTCGATCGCCGCCCTGCGCGATGCGGGCTATGCCGAGGTCGCCGTGGCGCGGCTGGAACCGGGCGACGTGCCGGAGGAGGAAGCCTCGCGGCGGCTCGGCGCGTATCTGGCCGGACCGGGTTTGCGCGTTGCCGCCCCGGTGCACGGGCGGGTCAACGTATTCGCCGAACGGCCGGGGCTGCTCGAGGTCGATCCGGCCGGAATCGTCGCGCTGAACCTGCTCGACGAGGCGGTCACCCTCGGCACCCTGGCCGATTCGGTGCCGGTCGCGGCGGGCGAGATGCTGGCGACCCTGAAAATCATTCCTTTCGCGGTGCCGGGGCCGGTGATGCGGCGCGCCGAGGCGCTTCTGTCCGGCCGGTCGCTTCTCGCGATCGCGCCGTTCCGGCCTATGGTGGTCGGGCTGGTGTTGTCCCGCCTGCCGCAACTCAAGGACGCGGCGATCCGCAACACGATCGAGGCGACCGACCGGCGGGTGGCGATGCGGGGCGGAACCCTGTTCGACCCGATCGAGACTCCGCACGAAACCGGACCGATCGCCGGGGCGATCGCCCGGCTGCGGGCGGCTGGCGCTGACCTTCTGCTGATCGCCGGGGCATCGGCGGTGACCGACCGGAAGGATGTCGCGCCTGCCGCCATCGTTGCCGCGGGCGGGAAAATCGGACGGTTCGGGATGCCGGTCGACCCCGGCAATCTCCTGTGTTTCGGCACGATCGGCGATGTGCCGGCGGTGGTTCTGCCTGGTTGCGCGCGCAGCCCGAAACTGAACGGCATCGATTTCGTGCTCGACCGAGTTTTCGCGGGCCAGCCGATCGACGACAGTGCGATCGCGAAACTGGGGGTCGGCGGGCTGTTGAAGGATTTCGCACCGCGCCCCGAACCGCGAGTCGTCCGGGCCGCGCCGAAGGCGGCGCCGTCGGTCGCCGCGATCGTTCTGGCAGCCGGGCGATCCTCGCGCGCGGCGCCGGCGAACAAGCTGCTGACCGTGCTGCCGGACGGACGGACGATGGTCGCCGCGGTCGCCGATCATGCGCTTGCCTCACGCGCCGACCCGGTGGTGGTGGTGACCGGGCATCAGGCGAACCTGGTCGAGGCGGCGCTGGCCGGGCGCAAGGCCCGATTCGTTCATGCCGCCCGCTTTGCCGAAGGCATGGCCGAAAGCCTGAAGGCGGGAATCGCGGCTCTGCCCGAAACGGCCGGGGCCGCGCTGATCTGTCTCGGCGATATGCCGCTGGTCGATGCGGCGACGCTGGATCGGCTGATCGCCGCCTACGACCCGGACGAGGGGCGTTCGATCGTCATTCCCACCCATCGCGGCAAACGCGGC
>DASVGZ010000313.1:0-2607 GCA_036379275.1 Acidiphilium sp.
GCCCGCATCGTGCCGTGCATCGAGGGTTGCCCGCCGCCGGCCTGCGCTGCTTCCGTCATGTTCGTTCACTCCCTGAAAATTATCGTGACACATCCGGACGGCGCCGGATTCGATTATCCGGGCGCCGGTGCGAAGGTTTTCGTGCGCGCGAGGAGGACGCCCGCGAGATAGAGCGAGCCGCAGATCAGCACGCGTCTGGGCGCGCCGTCGTGGGCAAGACGCCGCAACGCGGTCTCGACATCGGGGCCGGGCGTCGCGATGCCGCCCGATGCCGCGACGATCTGGTCCACCGGCAGGGCAAGATGCTGGTCCGGCTCGGCGACCGCCTGAACGCTCGCGGCATGGGGCATCACGATGCGCAGGAATTCGGCGCAGTCCTTCGACTGCTTCATGCCGACGATGAGATGCGCGGGTTCCGGCCAGCCGCGCAGGACGGCGGCGATCGCCTCGGCGCCGCCCGGATTATGCGCGCCATCGAGCCAGAGCGACGAGCCTTGTGGCAGAAGATCGGCGAAAGGCGGGCCGAGACGCTGCATCCGGGCCGGCCATTCCGCCTCCGCCATGCCGGCGGCAAAGGCGTCGTCGGGGATCGCAAACCCGCTGCCGCGCAGGGCCGCGATCGCGATGCCGGCATTGTCGAACTGATGCAGGCCGGCAAGGGACGGGGGCGGCAGGTCGAGCCGTCCCGCCGCATCCTCGAAAACGAACCCGCTGGCGGAGGGCGTGACGAACCATTCCCGGCCGCGCGCGGCGAGCGGTGCGCCCATGGCACGCGCCTTGTCCTCGATCACCTCGAAAACATCCGGCTGCTGCGATCCGGTGACCGTATAGGTGCCCGGCTTGATGATGCCGGCCTTTTCCCGTGCGATCACCGTTTCGGTGTCGCCGAGAAATTCGCGATGGTCGAGCGAGATCGCGGTGATCGCGGCGGCGACCGGCGGCGGAATCACGTTGGTCGCGTCGAAAGTGCCGCCAAGCCCGACCTCGACGATCGCGAGATCGGCCTCGTGCCGGGCGAACAGAAGGAACGCGGTGGCGGTGATCGCCTCGAACACGGTGATCGGCGCGGCATCGTTCACCCTCTCGATTTCGGCGAGGGCCGAGTCGAGCACATCGTCGGCGACCAGGTCTCCCGCTAGCCTGATCCGCTCGTTGAACCGGACCAGGTGCGGCGAGGTATAGACATGGGTGCGCAGCCCGGCGGCCTCGGCGGTCGAACGAAGAAAGGCGCAGGTGCTGCCCTTGCCGTTGGTTCCGGCGACGTGGATGACCGGCGGCAGATGCCGTTCCGGGTTGCCGAGTGCGGCGAGAAGCCGTTCAAGCCGCTCCAGCCGGAGGTCGATCACGCGGGGATAGAGCGTATGGAGCTGCTCCAGCCGCGCGTCGATCCGGTTCACGCGGCCTGCTTTTCGGCCGGTGCGACTTTCAGCAGCCCGAGCAGCCTGCCCAGCGTCGCGGCCAGTTCGCCGCGCGGCACCACCATGTCGATCATACCGTGTTCGAGAAGATACTCCGCCCGCTGGAAGCCGGGCGGCAGCTTCTCGCGGATGGTCTCCTCGATCACCCGCGCCCCGGCGAAGCCGATCAGCGCGTTCGGTTCGGCGATCTGGATGTCGCCGAGCATCGCGAACGAGGCGGTGACGCCGCCGGTGGTGGGGTCGGTGAGAACGACGATGTAGGGCAGGCCGACCTCGCGGACCATCTCGACGGCGATGGTGGTGCGCGGCATCTGCATCAGGCTGATCGGGCCTTCCTGCATCCGTGCGCCGCCCGATGAGGTGAAGACGATGAGGGCTGCGCGCTGGAGCACGGCGAGGCGCGCCGCCGCGACCAGGGCCTCGCCCATCGCGGCGCCCATCGAACCGCCCATGAAGCGGAAATCCATCGCGGCGACCACCGCCTTGTGACCGCCGATGCCGCCATGGGCGACCAGAACCGCATCGTCCATGCCGGTCTTTTTCCGGGCATCGGCCAGACGGTCGGGATAGCGCTTCTTGTCGACGAATTTCAGCGGATCGACCGGAACTTTCGGCAGGTCGATCCGGTGGAACACGCCATCGTCGAAGGTCCAGGCCAGACGCTCGGGAGCGTTCGCCCGCATGTGATGGCCGCAATGCGGGCAGACCTTCCGGGCCACCTCGAGTTCCCGGTGGAAGATCATCTGCTGGCAGGACGGGCACTGATGCCAGAGATTGTCCGGCGCCTCCTTGCGCCCGAGCAGGGTGCGGATGCGCGGGCGGACATATTCGCTGAGCCAGTTCATCGGGCGACGATCAGAAGATGCTGTTGATGATGTCGTCGCCGATGCCGAAGCCGGCGCCCATCGCGATCGCGCGGCCGAAGCCCGAGTTCATGAAGCCGCCGAGCAGGCCGCCGCCGCCCTGTTGCGGATAGCCGCCCTGCTGGGGATAACCCTGCTGCGGGTAGGGCTGCGGCGGATAGCCCTGCGGCTGCTGCGGCGCGCCCCAAGGCTGTTGCATCGGGGGCTGTTGCTGGGTCTGCGGCACCGAGGCGACCTGCTGGGACTGGTTGGCGACGAAGCCATGCAGTGCCTGAAGCAGGTTGCCGACCTGGTTCTGTTCGGCCTGGATCGCGAGCGCGATTTCC
>DASVGZ010000314.1:0-6189 GCA_036379275.1 Acidiphilium sp.
GATGGTTCAAAAATCGTTCCGGTCATCCCGGGCTCCTGTCCGGCTGACAAGGACTGTCAGGCGCCGAGTTTGTGAAGGACGACGGGCGCGGCCGGTTTGCCGTCGACCGTGGTGACGCCCTTGAGCGTGGCGGCGATCCAGCCCGGATTTTTCTTCAGCCATGCGGCGGCGACGCCGGGCGCCTGTGCATGGTTGACTGAAATATCGTACATCATGTGATTTTCAGCATCGACGCCGAGCGCGAACTGACGCAGGAACCGGCCCATGTTCGGGCATTCGCTGGCGTAGTTGAATCGCGTGTTGATGTAGACGGTAGAGCTTCCCTTGTCGGAGCCGAAATACTTGTCGCCGCCGGAAAGATAACGGATGTGATACTGGACGTTCATCGGCGCGGGTTCCCAGCCGAGAAACACGATGTCGCGTTTCTGCGCATAGGCGCGGGCCAGAGCCGAGAACATTCCGGTCTCGCTCGACTGGACCAGATGGAAATCGCCGAGATCGAATGAATTGTCCTTGATCATGCCAAGGAGCTTCCGGTTTGCCGAGGTGCCGGGCTCGATGCCGTAGATTTTATGATCGAGCTGTTTTGCGAATTTGTGGATGTCGGAGAAATCGTGCAGGCCCTGCTGATAGAGATAGGCCGGGACCGCGAGCGTGTATTTGGCGCCGGTGAGATCGGGGCCGATGACGCTGATCGCCTTTTCCTTCACGTAAGGCGCGGTGGTGCTGTCCATCGACGGTTTCCAGTCGTCGAGAAACACGTCGAGCTGACGATTCTTCAGGCCGGCATAAAGGATTTCCTCGGAGAAAAAATTGGTCGAGACTTTGTAGCCGAGCGTTTCCGCGATTGTGGTGAACACGCCGTTCTGCACCGCATTGTCGGGACCGCCGACGAAGGCGAGCCGGATGGTATGGCATTGCGCGGGCGGCGCGGCGTGGGCCACTCCGAAGGAGACCACGCCGAAGGCAAGCGAGCACGCCATGGATGCAAGAACTGCCGATGTTTTCACGCCGCTTCTCCTTGTGCTGAACGGCCCGGGTCGGAACAGCGCCCTGGCCGCCGGTTTGCCCGGCGCGATCAGGAATATTATACAAGGATGCCACATTCAAACGAAGGTTTATGACCCTTTGACCCAATATTTTTTGTGCCATAAATTCACAGGAAAGACTTGCCGATGCCCGGTATCGGACGCGGCCTGCCGCCGCTGACCTGGTTGCGCGCTTTCGAGGCGAGCGCGCGCCATCTGAGCTTTGCCCGGGCCGCCGCCGATCTCAACCTGACCGCGGCGGCGGTGAGCTATCAGGTGCGCTCGCTCGAACAGCGTCTGCATCATCCGCTGTTCGAGAGGCTGTCACGCGGGTTGCGGCTGACCGAGATGGGCGCCGCCTATCTGCCCGATGTGCGCCGTGCCTTCGAGGATATCGCGGCGACGACGACAAAGCTGTTCGGCCATGGCGAGGCCGGACGGGTGACGGTTCGCGCGCCGGTTTCCTTTCTCACCCTTTGGCTTGCGCCGAGAGTGCCGGAGTTTCAGGCGCGCCATCCCGATATCGACATTCTTCTGCTCTCCACCGTCTGGGCGGATGCGCCGCCGGATCCTTCGGTCGATGTCGATATCCGGTTCGGGTCGGGGTCGTGGCCGGGTTGTTCGGCAGAATTGCTGTTTCACGACGAGTCGATGGTGGTCGCCGCGCCCGGAATCGCCGTTGCGGGCAATAACCGTCAGCGGCTGAAGGCGCTTGCCGGCGGCTGCCTGATTCATGTGATCGGGCATGAGAATCACTGGGCCGAGGTGTTCCGCCGCGTGGACGGGACGGTGCCGCCTGCCGGCGTGAGGAGTTTGAGGGTGGATAATTCCGTCACCGCCGTGACGATGGCGAAGGAGACGGGCGGGGCGGCGATCGTTCTGCGACCCTATGCCGAATGGGCGGTCGTGACGCTGGGGCTGGCGAAGGTTTTCAGTTTCATGGTGCCGGTCGAGGCGGCGCACTATCTTCTGTCGGTGCCGGTGGGAAAATCGCCGCCAAGGGAAGTTCTGCTGTTCCGGGATTGGATCGTCGAAGCGGCCAGAGGTCGCTCTAACCGAGCAGATGCGGGAAGATGACGGTGGCGGCGAAGCCGAGGCCGCAGGCGATCAGGAAGGCGGTGACGCCGATGCCGGCGATGTTGGCGAGCAGGCGATTGCGGAAATCGCCCATCAGTTCGCGATCGTTGGCGAGAACCAGAAGGAACAGAAGGGCGGGCGGCATCGCAAGTGTCGCGACCACGTTGACCAGGATGACGATTTCCTCGAGCGGCGCACCGGGAATCAGGGTCAGGCCGCCGGCGGCGCAGGCCGAACCGAGCAGGATGACGTAGAAGGGCAGCGCATCGCGGAACGGGCTGTTCAGGCTGTGAGCGTGGCCGAGAACCTCGCCGAACGCATAGGCCGAGGAGGTCGAGATGGTGATCGCCGCGACCAGTCCGGCCTCGAAAATGCCGATCGCGAACAGGGTCGCGCCGAGATGGCCGGTGTAGGGGACGAGGGCCTCGGCGAATTGCGCGGCCTCGAAATTCGCCGCGCTGATGCCGTGGGTGAACAGCGGCGCGGTCGCCACGATCGCCGCGATGCCGAAGATCGCCGCGAGGATCGAGCCGATCAGCGTATCCAGCCGGGCGGCGCCGAGATCGCTTGTGGTCAGCCCCTTGTCGGCGACCGCGCCCTGCTGGAAGAACAGCATCCAGGGCGTCACGGTCGCGCCGATATCGGCGATCATCAGGGTGATGGTGTCGGGAGTCAGGCCGTGGGGCAGCGGGCTCCAGGTGAGCAGGGCATGGCCGATCGCGCCCGGATCGGGGTGCGAGAGCAGGGCCACCGGCAGGAAGATCGCGTTGCCCAGGGCGAGCCCCATGGTGATGCGTTCCCAGGTTTTGTAGCGCGAGGTCGAGATCGCGAAGCCGATCACCACGATGCTGAGCCCGACCGCGACGACCGCGGGGACGCCGAAAAACCCGAGCCCGGCGCGAATGCCGATGAATTCGGTGACCAGGGTGAGGAAATTGCCGGCGACGAGGTCGAGCATCGCGAAGCCGCCCCAGAACCGGCCGAACCGGGCGAAGATCAGTTCCGCATGGCCCTGACCGGTCGCGGCGCCGATGCGCACCGCCATTTCCTGGACGATGAAGCCGATGGCGAAGGTGGCGACGACGAAGGGGATGAAGAACCCGATGCCGAACTGCGCGCCGGTGGCGGCGTAGGAGAGCATACTCGGCGCATCGTTTTCGCCGAGAAAGACGATGACGCCGGGGCCGGCGAGCAGGAGAAGAAGCCGCGCGCCCGACCAGCGCGGATGGCGGCGGCGGATCAGGTCGATGGCGCGGCGGTCGTGCGCGCGATCGAAATCCTCATGTGCGGGGTTCTGCGATCCGGTCAGGGCGGTGTGTTCCGTCAATGCGCGAGGCGGAGGAGAACGAGCGCGACCACGCCGAGCATGAAGAACACGTAGGCACGCAGCGACCAGAACAGGATGCTGACGCCGGGCGACATCGGCCGGCGCTGCCAGGTCGCGGTACGGCGGGCGGCGTAGACCATCGCTTCCCGCCGGAGGGCGGGGTCGTCATCGTCGGCGCGGATCAGGGAGCCAGCCGTTGCGTTCATGCCCGAAATATAGCCTTGGCTTTATTCTGGTCAATAGGGTAAAATTGCCGTGCTGTGATGAGCGGCGGGCGGAAACCGGTTGGCGTCGCGGCCCGTGTGGTTGTAATCCGGTGGTCATGAATGAAAGCCGATACGATGGGCGCCGTGACCCGGCAGGCTGATCCCGAACTGCCATCGGAACCGACCCAGGCGGAGCGGTTCGGCAAGGCGCGGGTCGCGCAGGCGACCGCGCTTCTGGAGGATTACGTCGAGCTGATCGCCGATCTGCACGCGATCAACGGCGAGGCGCGGCCGATCGATATCGCACGGCGGCTCGGTGTGTCGCACCCGACCGCGGTGAAGAGCATCAACCGGCTGAAGCGCGAGGGGCTGGCGACGGCGAAACCCTATCGCGGCGTGTTCCTGACCGAGGAGGGGCAGGTGCTCGCCGAACGGGTGCGCGCGCGGCACCGGCTGGTGGTTCGGTTGCTCGAAGCGGTGGGGGTGCCGGCGGATGTCGCCGAGGCGGATGCCGAGGGCATCGAGCACCATGTGTCCGACGTGTCGCTGCGGGCGTTCGGCCGGTTCCTGAAGACGCGAGGCTGAAGGTTACGGCTCTTCGGACGGGGGCTGGCCGGGATGCAGCCGCGCCTCGGCCTCGGCCTGAAGGTGCTTGAAGCTGCGGTGGCTGAACGGCAGCATCGCGACATAGACGATGGCGAGCAAAGCGAGGCCGAGCCAGGGGTCGGCCATCAGCAGGGCGGCGAACACCATGATGCCGATCAGGATGGCGAGCACATATTGCGGCGGCACCTTGAAGTTCTTGAAGCTCCAGACCGCGATGGTGGAGACGCAGAGCAGGGCGGTGCCGACCAGGACTGCAGCGCCCAGCGCGGGGGCCTGGGCAAGGTCGATCAGCCATTTGATGTTGTGTTCCGAGGCTTCGAGCCCGAGATAGACCGGAAACAGCGACAGCGCCGCGCCGGCGGGAGCCGGAACCCCGGTGAAGAAATTGTAGGAGAAGCGCGAGGGCGGCAGGTGGCCACCCGGAGGATGCGCGACATCGAGCGCCGCGTTGAACCGGGCGAGGCGCAGCGCCATGCAGGCGGCGAACATCAGCGAGGGCAGGTAGCCGAACGCGCCCCAGTCATCGAGCGACCAGAGATACAGGGTCAGTGCCGGGGCGATGCCGAAGCAGAGGAAATCGGACAGGCTGTCGAACTCGGCGCCGAAGCGCGAGGTTGCCTTGAGCAGGCGGGCGAGGCGGCCATCCAGCCCGTCGATCACGCCGGAGACCGCGATCGCGATCACCGCCGCGCCGAAGCGCTGGTCGAGCGCGAAGCGGATCGCGGTGAAGCCGACGCACAGGCCGACCAGGGTCAGCAGGTTGGGCAGCATCCGGTTGAAGCTGAGCCCGCGCAGCCGGGGCCGGCGCGGCGGCGGCCGGCGCGGCAGGACGAACAGGCCGGGCTGCCTGCCGGGTTCGCTCATGGTGTCGTTCCGGTGTAAGGGAATGGAGCGAGGTTGGCGAGCACCGTCTCACCGCCCACCATCCGCTGGCCGACCGTGACCAGAGGCGCCGTGCCGGGTGGCAGATAGAGATCGGTCCGGCTGCCGAAGCGGATGATGCCGAAGCGCGCGCCGGTGATCACCCGGTCGCCCTCGTGGATGTGACAGAGGATGCGCCGGGCGATCAGGCCGGCGATTTGCACCACCGCGATTTCCGCGCCGGAATCGAGCCGGATCGCGACCGCGTTGCGCTCGTTCTGCTCGGATTCCTTGGCGGCGGCGTTGACGAAGCTGCCGTGGCGATAGGCGATGCGGGTGACGGTGCCGGCCATCGGAATCCGGTTCACGTGAACGTCGAGCACCGAGAGGAAGATCGCGACGCGGGGCACCGGGGCTGCGGCGAGGCCGAGTTCGGCGGGCGGAATCGCCTCGTCCACCAGAACCACCCGGCCATCGGCGGGGGCGATGAAGGCATCCGGACGGGGCGGGGGAACACGCTCGGGGTCGCGGAAGAAATAGAGGCAGAACAGGGTGATGATCAGCCCGATCCAGGCGAGCCAGCCGGCGAAGATCAGGCCGAGGATCAGCAGGATCACGCCGATCGCGATGAACGGGTAGCCGGCCCGGTGCGGCGGCGCCAGGGCGGAGCGCAGACTGTCGAGAATGTCCATGGCGGGGTTATGGCGAGCGATGGTGCATCGCGCAAGAATACACCGGTTTTGTTCCGGCGGGGATGGGGGTTTCATGGAGCGGGGCGGTGGAGATAATGTTTCCGGTCATTGTTTCGCCGGGATAATGTCGCCGGAGGTGGTGTAAGCCGGGGCTCAGGGTCTACCGTCCTGAAATGCCTGAATGGGCCACGGTGACCTGGTTTCGGTGCGGCGCCATGAACGGGTTTTGCGGAGAGATGCGATGAAAAATGCTCTCGATCACACCGCCTTGAAAACCAAGCAGCGCGCCATTCGCGGCGATTTTCCCCAAACCATGGGGCTGCGGGTTCATCGCGCGATAAGCTGGATCGGCCGCGCCGAGGCGTGCGGCGAGGACCAGGACGCGCGTTTCG
>DASVGZ010000315.1:0-7210 GCA_036379275.1 Acidiphilium sp.
CGGCGCCAGTCTCCCGCACGAAGCGCATCCGCCGGCGTCAGCCAGGAACCGCCGATGCAGATCACGTTGGGGAGCGCCAGATAATCGGCTGCATTGGCGAGACTGATTCCACCGGTCGGGCAGAACCGGATTTCCGGTATCGGCGCCGCCACCGCGCGCAACATGGGAATTCCGCCGGACGGCTCCGCGGGAAAGAATTTCTGCAATCGATAGCCACGTTCGAGCAGGGCCAGCATTTCGCCCGGCGTGGCAGCACCGGGCAGGAACGGAACCGGACTCGACGCAGCCGCATCGAGCACCGACGGGCTCGATCCCGGTGACACCACGAACTTCGCACCGGCATCCGCGACCGCGCGATATTGTCCGGCGGCCAGCACGGTTCCCGCTCCCACGACCATCTCGGGGACCGACTTCGTCATTGCCGCGATCGCCGGCAAACCGGCCTGCGTACGAAGCGTGACCTCGACCACGCCGATACCGCCTTCGAGCAAGGCGCGGGCAAGCGGTATGGCATGGGCGACATCTTCGATCGTCAGCACCGGAATGACCGGCGAAACGGTCAGAAGCTCGGCAAGCCCGTCCTGATTCATGTGGTTTCCCGTTCTCACGCGAACACGCTCGCACCAGCATCCGCACCGCCGACCGCCGCGCGAAACGCGCCGAACAGTTCCCGCCCGACGCCATGATGATTCGCCGACAGATCGATTTCGGGCGGTCTGCGCCGGGCGAACTCGTCCGTATCCACCAGCGCCCGCAGAACTCCGGCGGCGCAGTCCAGCCGGATCATGTCGCCATCGCGCAGTTTCGCGAGCGGTCCACCCTGCGCGCATTCCGGCGTGACGTGAATCGCCGCCGGCACCTTGCCGGATGCGCCGGACATCCGCCCGTCGGTGACCAGAGCCACCCTGAACCCGAGATCCTGCAATACCCCGAGCGGCGGCGTGAGTTTGTGCAACTCCGGCATTCCGTTCGCCATCGGCCCCTGATGCGTCACCACGGCAACGAAATCGCGATGCAGTTCTCCGCCCTTGAATGCGGCGAGCAACTCGTCCTGACTGCGGAAAACCCGTGCCGGCGCCTCGATGATCCGGTGCTCCGGCTTGACCGCCGAGAGCTTCACCACGGCGGTTCCGAGATTGCCATGCAGGATTTTCAACCCGCCATCCGGGCTGAACGGATCGGCGGGATCGCGCAGGATCGCCGTATCCGCGCTTTCCCGTGGCGCGGATTTCCAGTGCAGAACGCCATCGTCGAGAACCGGAGTGTCACGATAAGAAGCAAGCCCCTCACCGCTCCAGACCGTGCGCGTGTCGCCATGGAGCAATCCATGATCGAGCAAGGCGCCGATCAGCACCTGCATTCCGCCTGCCGCCTGGAACTGGTTCACATCCGCCGCGCCGTTCGGATAGATGCGTGCAAGCAGCGGAACGTGTTCGGACAGATCGGAAAAATCCTGCCAGGTGATGTGAATTCCGGCAGCACGCGCCATTGCGACCAGATGGATCGTGTGGTTGGTCGACCCGCCGGTGGCGAGCAGCCCCACCATGCCGTTCACCACGGCGCGTTCGTCGATCACTTCTCCGGCCGGCGTAAACGCGTTGCCGCGCGCGGTGATTTCCAGAATCCGCCGTGAAGCCGCTTCGGTCAGTGCATCACGCAATTGGGTGTTCGGGTTGACGAAAGACGCTCCCGGCAGATGCAGCCCCATGATTTCCATCAGCATCTGGTTGGAATTCGCCGTGCCGTAGAACGTGCAGGTGCCCGGGCTGTGGTAGGCGGCGGATTCAGCCTTCAGCAATTCATCGCGTTCCACCTTGCCTTCGGCGTGCAACTGGCGGATGCGCGATTTCTCGCCGTTTGAAATTCCCGAGGGCATCGGTCCCGCCGGCACGAAGATCGCTGGCAGATGACCGAACGACAGGGCCGCGATCACCAGACCGGGCACGATCTTGTCGCACACGCCGAGGAACAGCGCGCCGTCGAACACGTCGTGCGACAGGGCGATCGCAGCCGCCATCGCGATCACGTCGCGCGAGAACAGGGACAGTTCCATCCCCTCCCTGCCCTGGGTGACGCCGTCGCACATCGCCGGCACGCCGCCCGCGACCTGCGCGACACCGCCGGCCGAACGCACGGCGCGCCTGATGATGTCGGGAAACCGCTCGAAAGGCTGGTGCGCCGACAACATGTCGTTATAAGATGTGACGATTCCGATATTCGGCTTGATGTCCTGCCTGAGATCGGCCTGATCGCCCGCCGAGCATCCGGCCACCGCATGAGCCAGATTGGCACAGCCGATCGCGACGCGATGCACACCGCGTTGCGCCGCGGTTTCGATCCGCGTCCGATAGACGCTACGACTTATATGACTACGCTCGCGAATGCGATCGGTCACCCGGGCAATCTGGTCATTCAGCATCGCCTTACCTCAAACTCCCGAAACATCTCCCGCCTGCTCATCGAACCACGTTCTGCCGTCGCGCACGATCAGGGCAATTGCCTCGGTCGGTCCCCAGGTTCCCGCCGTATAGAGTTTCGGCCGGTCTCCTGAATTCTTCCATGCCTCGATGATCGATTCGGTCCACTGCCACGCGGCCTCGACCTCATCGCGCCGCATGAACAGGGTCGCATTGCCGCGCACCACATCCATCAGCAGGCGCTCATAGGCATCGGGCATATGATTCTTGAAGGTTTCGGCGAAGCTCAGATTGAGCGGCGCGGTGCGCAGACGAAGCCCGCCCGGGCCCGGTTCCTTGGTCCAGAGATGCAGGCGGATATGCTCGTTCGGCTGCACCCGGATCACCAGCCGATTCGGCATCGCCTCGTCGGAACCGGTAGGGAAAATCCAGTAGGGAACCGGACGGAACTGGATGACGATTTCCGACACTTTTTCCGGCAAACGCTTGCCGCTGCGCAGATAGAACGGAACGCCGGCCCAGCGCCAGTTGCGCACCTCGACCTTCAGGGCAGCGAAAGTCTCGGTCGCCGAACCCTGCTTGATGTCCTTCTCGTCGGCATAGGCCTTGACCGGCTCGCCCTGGATCGCACCGGAGCGATACTGGCCGCGCACGGTCCTGGTCGCGACATCGTCCGCCGTGATCGGCGCGAGCGATCTCAGAACCTTGATCTTTTCATCGCGCACCGCCTCGCGATCGAGCGTTGCCGGCGGTTCCATCGCCACCAGGCACAGAAGCTGCATCAGGTGATTCTGGATCATGTCACGCAGCGCGCCGGTATGATCGTAATAGCCGCCCCGTTCCTCCACCCCTACGGTTTCCGAAACGGTGATTTGCACATGGTCGATCGCGTTATGCTGCCAGACCGGTTCGAACAGGGAATTCGCGAATCGCAGAACCAGAAGGTTCTGCACCGTCTCCTTGCCGAGGTAATGGTCGATGCGGAAGATGTTGCGTTCCTCGAACACCGCACCAACCCGGTCGTTGATATCCCGCGCCGAAGCGAGATCGTGACCGATCGGCTTTTCCAGAACGATCCGCGTTTCCGGCGTTTGCAGCTTGTGCGCGAGGATGTTCTCGGCGATCGCGCCATAGAGTTCCGGCGAGGTCGCGAGATAGAACACCCTGATCTTGCGCGGCTCATGATGCAGAAGCTTACCGAGTTCGGCCCAACCACGCGCGGCGACGGCGTCGCACGAGACGAAATGCAGACGATCGAGAAACCGCTTGACGATGTCGTCCTTCAACGACTCCTTTTCGATGAATTCACGCAGGCTCTTGAGCACCAGATCCTGAAACGCCTTGCGCGTCATCTCGCCGCGCGCGGAGCCGATGATGCGGGATGTCTCGGGCAACTGGCCGTCGAGATCGCGGCGATAGAGCGAGGGCAGCAGTTTGCGGCGGGCAAGATCTCCGGTGCCCCCGAAAACCACATAGTCGAACGGATCGATGATCGGCTGGGAAAAATTCATGGGTCAAACCTGTCCGCACTGCACAATACCGGTATAGGCGGGCCGGTCAGTCAACTCAACTCATCCAGTTGCCGCCATCGACATTCAGGGTCTGCGCGACGACATATTCTGCTTCGTCGGACGCGAGGAAAATCGCGGCGCCCACCAGATCGTCCGGCCTGCCCATCCGCCCGTAGGGAACCGCGAGCCCGACCTGGCGCTTCTTCTCGCCGACCGGCAGATTCTCGTAGCGGGCGAACAGGGCGTCCACCTCCGCCCACATCGGCGTATCGACCACGCCGGGCGCGATGCCGTTCACGCGAATGCCGTGGCGGATCAGATCGAGCCCGGCCGACTGGGTGATGCTGATGACCGCCGCCTTGCTCGCGCAATAGACCCCGACCAGCGCCTCGCCTCTTCGCCCGGCCTGCGAGGCCATGTTGACGATCCGCCCCTTCTTGCCATGCACCATCATCTGCTTCGCCACGGCCTGAAGTGTGAACAGCAAGCCTTTCACATTCACCGCGAACACGAGATCGTAGCTCGCCTCGGTGATATCGGCGATCGGCGCGAGATCGAACACAGCGGCATTATTGACCAGAATGTCCAGCCCGCCGCGCTCTTCGGTGAAGGCGGCGAAGCTGGCGATCGACGCCATGTCCGCGACATCCAGTGCACAGGCATGGGCATTCGGCCCCAGTGCGCGCGCCGCGCTCTCCGCCGCTTCGAGTGTGCGGTCCGCGATGCAGACACGCGCCCCCTCGGCGATGAAACCCGCCGCCATGGCGCGACCGATTCCTCCGGCGCCGCCGGTGATCGCGGCGTATCTGCCAGTCAATCTTCCACTCATCGGCGGTTCCTCACCAGACGCAGTATCCGCCATCGGCAAGGACGATCGAGCCGGTCATCAGGCTCGCCGCGTCGGAGGCCAGAAACAGAACGACCGAGGCGATCTCATGGGTCTGGCCGACCCGGCGCATCGGCGTCATGTCGAGCCAGATCCGGTTGAGTTCCTCGTCCTCCATGCCGAATCGGGTCAACGGCGTGTCGATATAGGTGGGTGCAACGGCATTGACCCGCACGCCACGCTCGGCCCATTCGCCGGCAAGCGACCGGGTCAGATGATGGACCGCGGCTTTCGAGGCATTGTAATAGCTCTGCTTCTGCGGCTTGTTTGAAATGAAGCCGGACATCGAGCCGATATTCACCACCGCGCCGCGCTTGCGGGCGAGCATCGCCTTGCCGAAGGCGCGCGAGCAGTAGAACACGCCGTTGAGATTGACATTGATGACATCGAGCCAGTGTTCATCGCTCACATCTTCCGCAGCCGTGCCGGAACGGGCGATGCCGGCATTGTTCACCAGAATATCGATCGCCCCGAATTTTTCCTCGAGCGATGCCGCAGCCGCATTCACCGCCTTGCTGTCGGTCACATCCAGGACCACGCTGTCCGCCGAGTAGCCGAGCTTTGCCAGCGTCGCCTTGCCTTCCTCGCAGACATTGGCGTCGCGGTCGGCGATGATGACATGCGCGCCCGCTTCGGACAGGGCCGTCGAACAGGCAAGACCGATCGCGCGGCCGCCGCCCGTCACCACCGCGTTGCGGCCCTTGAGATCGTATTTGTCGAGATACATCATCGCTCCTGTCATTTTCCCGATATCGGAGAAAGCTTCAATGCAGTTGAAATTTCCGGCGCATCAGTGCCCGTCCGTCGGGGCCGAACAGGCTCACGCGATCGGGGCGCGGCGCCATGGCGATCGGCTCGCCCATGCGGATGCCGGCAAAATCGTCGGCCTTCACGATCATCGCGTCGCCGTTCGATCGCTTCACATAAACAAGCGTTTCATTGCCGAGATGCTCGACGAAATCGACGACACCGCCGATCGGTCCGGTTTCCGCAACCTGCGTGTGCTCCGGCCGCATTCCGACGGTGACCAGGGTTCCCGGCCCGGCCTCGACGCCATCTGCCGCAACCGTCACCATTCCTGCATCCGCAAGCGAAACCTTTACCTCATGATCGTCCCGCGTGACGACCTCGCCCTTCAGCAGGTTCATTTTTGGCGAACCGATGAACCCTGCGACGAACAGATTGGCCGGATTGTTATAGAGTTCGAGCGGGCTGCCGACCTGTTCGACGATCCCGCCGTTCAGCACGACGATACGATCCGCCATGGTCATCGCCTCGATCTGGTCGTGCGTGACATAAATCATCGTCGTTTGCAGTTCCTTGTTGAGCTTGACCAGTTCGGTCCGCATCTGCACGCGCAGCGCCGCGTCGAGATTGGACAAGGGCTCGTCGAACAGAAACCCCTTCGGGTTGCGCACGATCGCCCGACCGATCGCGACGCGCTGGCGTTGCCCGCCGGACAGTGCCTTGGGTCTGCGGTCGAGCACCCGGTCGAGTTGCAACATCTGCGCCGCGTGCGCGACTTTTCCGGCGATCTCGGCTTTCGGCACCTTCGCCATCTTCAGGGCAAAGCCCATGTTTTCCGCGACCGTCATGTGTGGATAGAGCGCATAGGTCTGGAACACCATGGCGAGACCGCGCTTGTCGGGCGGAATATCGTTCGCTCGCACGCCATCGATGCTGAAATCACCGCCGGAGATTTCCTCAAGACCCGCGATCATGCGCAGCAGCGTGGTCTTGCCGCAGCCGGACGGCCCGACGAACACGACGAATTCCCGGTCGTCGATGGAGAGATCCACCCCCTTGATCGCGTGGAAGCCCTCGTAGCGTTTTTCGACTTTTTCGAGAACGAGTTTTGCCACCATTCTCTCCTATTTCACTGCGCCGAACGTCAGGCCGCGTACCAGTCGCCGCTGGGTCAGGCTTCCGAAAATCAGGATCGGCGCGACCGCGAGCACCGATGCAGCCGACAGTTTGGCCCAGAACAATCCTTCCGGCGCCGAGAATCGTGCGATGTAAGCAGCCAGTGTGCCGGCATGGGACGCGGTGACATTGATGCTCCAGAATGCCTCGTTCCATGCCAGAATCACCGAAAGCAGGGCAGTCGATGCGATTCCGGGGCCGGACAGCGGCAGCAGGAGATGGATCATCTGCTTGCGCGGACCGATACCGTCGACACGCGCGGCTTCCAGGATTTCTCCCGGAATTTCCTTGAAGAAGGAATACAGCATCCAGACCACGATGGGCAGGTTCATCAGGGTGTTGATGCCGATGAGGCCGATCCGCGAGTCCAGAAGTCCGATTTCCTTCAGTCCGAGATAGATCGGCATCAGAACGCCCACCGCCGGCAGCATCTTGGTGGACAGCATCCACATCAGGGTGAATTCCGTGCGCTT
>DASVGZ010000316.1:0-2435 GCA_036379275.1 Acidiphilium sp.
GCGATCGAGAATGACGTGGTGGTGCGCGTGCAGAAGCGCCGGAAGATCGCCTATCGCGATCTCGGCATGACTGACGAGCTTCTGGTGCCGAATCTGGAGGGCAAGCTCGGCCTTCTGATGTGCCGGCTGATGCCGGGCGCAAGCAGCGGCGGAGAACCCTACGCGCATGACGGCGAGGAAGCGGGAGTGTTGCTGTCCGGTTCGCTTGAAATCGAGGTGGATGGCCGGGTTTTTCTTCTTCACGCGGGTGACAGTTTTGCGTTCCAGAGCACGACGCCGCATCGCTACCGCAACCCGGGGGATGTGGAGGTCGTGATCGTCTGGGCGCTGACTCCGCCAAGTTTCTGAATGAATGGAGCCGGAATGACCGGGTTGGAACAGAACTGCCGGTTTCGTATCAAAAATTTCGTTTTTAGTATGGCTTGGCGTGCTTGCCCAAGACAAACTTTGTTGCTGGATCGGGTGCTTGAATAACACGAATGTCAGGAAACGGCCTGCGATGGACTGGAATGATCCGCCGACCCCGAGGATGACCGAAACCGGCTCATCGTCGTGGGCAAGGCCTTGGCCGTTCTGATGTCTGGCGCTGAACCAAGGGAGTCGACAATGACCAGGAAAACAAACGACACACAATCCGACAGACCCACCGGGCTGGATATCAGCCGCCGGCATTTGTTGCAGGCTGCGGCAGCCGGTTCGGCCGGCCTCGCCGCTTCGGCCTTCGCCGGTCCGGCCTTTGCGCAGACGTCTTCGCCCGCGCCGAAACGGGGCGGCGATCTCCGTCTTGGCATGACCGGGGGAAGCAGTTCGGACACGATCGCGGCAGACAACACCGTGACCGAACTCGACGATCCGCGCATCCTGATGCTCTACGAGCCTCTGGTTTCGGTCAACCGGGAAGGCGCGGTCGCCAATATCCTTGCCGAGTCGATGGAGCCGGACAAGACCGCGATGAACTGGACGGTCCGGCTGAAGAAGGACGTTCTTTTCCACAACGGCAAGAAACTGACAGCGGCCGATGTGGCCTTCACGTTCCGCCGCATCGCCGATCCGAAGAATCCGCTGCCGGGTGCCACGCCGCTCATGCCGGTCGATCTTGCGAACATGAAGGTGCTCGACGATCTGACCCTTCTGGTACCGATGAAGACGCCCTACGCCGATTTTCCCGGCGGCATCTCCGCGCCCGAATACTACGGCATCGTTCCGGTCGGCTACGACGAGAAAAATCCGGTCGGCACCGGGCCGTTCCGCTACAAGAGTTTCACGCCGGGCCAGCAGAGCGTGTTCACCCGCTTCGAGAATTACTGGCGTCATGGCCTGCCTTATCTCGATTCGGTGACGGCGATCGATTTCGCGACAGAGGCGGCCGCGTTCAACGCCCTGCAGGGCGGCCAGATCGACGTATACTCGATCGCGCCGCTGTCCCTGCTGAATCAGGTTCAGGCTGGTGGCCCGATCAAGGCGATGGTGTCGAATCCGGGCCAGTGGGTGCCGTTCACCATGCGGGTGGACAAGCCGCCGTTCAACGATCCGAATGTTCGGCTCGCTCTGAAGCTGCTGATCGACCGTCAGCAGATGCTCAACGTCGCGCTGAATGGTCATGGCATGATCGGCAACGACGTGTTCTCGCCGTGGGATCCGGGCTTCGACAAATCCCTTGTCCGGCACCGGGACGTGGATCGCGCGAAGCATCTGCTGCGCAAGGCGGGCCATGAGAATCTGAAGCTCGAACTCGTCACCTCGGACATCGCCGATGGCGCGGTGCGCGCCGCGCAGGTTCTGGCCGAGCAGGTGAGAGCCGGCGGCGTTCGCGTCAGCCTGCGCAAGGTCACCACCGACGTGATGTATGGCCCCAACTATCTGAAATGGGATTTTTCGCAGGATTGGTGGGACTATAAGCCTTATCTCGCCCAGGTCGCGATGGAACTGCTGAAAACCTCGCCGTTCAACGAGACCCACTGGAACGATCCGGCTTATGTCAAACTCTATATGCAGGCGCAGGCGACTCTCGACCCGGGGAAGCGCTATGAGGTCATGCACCAGATGCAGAAGATCGACTTCGACAAGGGCGGTTTGATCATTCCGTATTTCAACGATCAGCTCGATCTGATGCGCAACAATGTGAATGGCTTCAAGCCGAGCCGCACCGGCTATGCGCTCGGCAATTACATGTTCGCGGAAGTCTGGATGGTGTGAGGGAGCCGGGAATGCCGCTTCTCCGCGCCCATCCGCTTCTCGGCTTCGTGCTGCGCCGCATCGGTCTCGGGGTGCTGACCCTGTTTCTGGTGTCGGTTCTGGTGTTTGCGGCGACCGAGGCGCTGCCTGGCAATGCCGCACGGGCCGTGCTCGGCCGCACCGCGACACCGGCCGCACTCGCGACGCTGGAAAAGAAACTGCATCTCGATCAGCCGGTCTGGAAGCAGTACGAGATGTGG
>DASVGZ010000317.1:0-6684 GCA_036379275.1 Acidiphilium sp.
GCGAGAACCCCAGGTTCATCACCAAATTGCTGCCCTGCACCGAGGCACGGAAACCGGTGCCATTGATTTCCATGGACCTGGTGTAGCCCTGCGACACCCCGTGAACCATGCCGGCAACCAGTGCGCGCGTGGTTCCCCACATCATGCGCGATGTCGCCTCCTTCGATTTCGGCGCGACCGAGACCTTGCCATCCGCGACGGTCGTCTCGACCTTGTCAGACAGCGGAAGGGTCAGCTCACCGAGCTTGCCCTTCGCGGTCAGGATGCCATTGGCGATGCTGACCGCGACGCCCTGCGGCAGCTCCACCGGATATTTACCAACGCGTGACATGATGCTGCCTCCTCAGAAGACGCGGCAGAGCACTTCGCCGCCGACATTGGCGGCTCGTGCCTCGACATCGCTCATCACGCCGCGCGGCGTGGACAGGATCGAAATCCCGAGACCCGCATAGACGCGCGGCAGTTCACGGATTTTCGAATAGACCCGGCGACCGGGTCGCGAGACACGGGTGATCTCCTTGATCACCGGCTCGCCCTCGGCGTATTTCAGCTCGATGCGAAGCTGCGCGACACCGGGACGCAGTTCTTCCTTCGAAAAACCACGAATGAACCCCTCGCGTTTCAGAACATCGAGCACATTGGCGCGCAGGTGCGACGCCGGAGCGACGCACGCCGCCTGGCGCGCGCGCTGGGCGTTGCGGATACGGGTGAGCATGTCACCCAACGGATCGGACATCGACATTGCAGCCCCCGCTTACCAGCTCGCCTTGACCATGCCGGGGATCTGCCCGGCGCTCGCGAGGTCGCGCAGTGCGATACGGCACAGCTTGAACTTGCGGTAGTTGCCGCGTGAGCGGCCGGTCAGCTCGCAGCGCAGCCGCACCCGCACCGCGGCGCCGTTACGCGGCAACCGGGCAAGTTTCAGCGTCGCCTCGAACCGGTCTTCGACCGGCAAGCTGCGATCCATCACCACCGCCTTCAGCGTGGCGCGCTTCGCCTTGTCGCGCGCGGCGAGCTTCGCCCGCCGGTTATTCCGATTGACCTGAGAGGTCTTTGCCATCGTCTGTTACCCTCCGGAACCTGCCGGCATGACCCGGCGGTTTTCCATGAAACTGATTACGCCTTCGCCCTGCCCGCTCAATTCGCGAACGGCAGGTTGAACCCCTTGAGCAGCGCCTTCGCCTCGGCATCGGTCGTTGCACTGGTCACGAACACGATGTCCATGCCGCGCACCGCGTCCACCTTGTCATAGGCGATCTCGGGGAACACGATCTGCTCCTTGAGACCCATGGCGAAATTGCCGCGTCCGTCGAACCCCTTGCCGGAAATCCCCCGGAAATCGCGCACGCGGGGCAGCGCGATCGTGACCAGGCGGTCGAGGAATTCATACATCCGCGCCTGCCGCAGGGTCACCTTGCAGCCGATCGGCAGACCCTTGCGAATCTTGAACCCCGCGATGGCCTTCTTCGCCACGGTCTTCACCGGCTTCTGCCCGGAAATCAGCGTCAGTTCGGCAACCGCCGAATCGAGCTTCTTCTGGTCGGCCGCGGCTTCGCCGACGCCCATGTTGATCACGATCTTCTGGAGCTTCGGCACCTGCATCACATTGCGGTAACCGAACTCCTTCAGCAACGCGGCACGCACCACCTCGTCGTAGTGACGGTGCATCCGGGTCTTGGCATTCGCCTCGCTCATCGTCTTGTCCTCAACCGTCGATCACGGAGTTGCTTTTCTTCGCAACCCGGACCTTGCGACCATCCTCGAGCACGCGGAACCCGACGCGGGTCGGCTTCTTCGTCTCGGGGTCGAGCAATGCGAGATTCGAGAGATGCACCGGCATCTCCTTCTGCACGATCCCGCCCTGCTCGCCCATGCTGCGCGCCTTGGTGTGCCGCTTCGCGACCGCGACCCCGCGCACCACCGCCCGATTTTCCGCCGGCAGAACCTGCAGAACCTCACCCTGGCGCCCCTTGCTGGCGCCCGCGGTCACCACCACCGTGTCGCCCTTGCGAATCCGTGCGGCCATGATCAGAGCACCTCCGGCGCCAGGCTGATGATCTTCATGAACTTGCGGGCGCGCAGTTCGCGCGTCACCGGCCCGAAGATGCGGGTGCCGATCGGTTCCATTTGCTTGTTGATCAGCACCGCCGCGTTACGGTCGAAGCGGATCACACTGCCGTCGTTCCGGCGGACCGGATAGGCGGTGCGGACGATAACGGCCTGATGCACGTCGCCCTTCTTCACCTTGCCGCGCGGAATCGCATCCTTCACGGACACGACGATGACATCGCCGACCGACGCGGTGCGGCGCTTCGAACCGCCCAGCACCTTGATGCACTGGACCCTGCGCGCGCCGGAATTGTCGGCGACATCGAGATTGGTTTCGACGATGATCATGTCAGGCTCCCACCTGCGCTTCGGCCTTCGGCGTACCGGCCAGCGCCTCGCCGTTGCGGGCCGTCACCAGCCAGGTCTTGCGCTTGCTGATCGGCGGGCATTCCTCGATGCGGACGAGATCGCCCACCGCGCACAGATTGGCTTCGTCATGCGCCGCGTATTTCTTCGAGCGGCGGATGAATTTCTTGTAGAGCGGATGCATGACGCGACGTTCGACAAGAACCGTCACGGTCTTGTCCATCTTGTCGCTCACGACCCGCCCGGTCAGGACGCGCTTCGGCATCGTATCGAACCCCTCAAGCCTTCTGGGCGGTGCGCGCGCGCTCCGCCATGATCGTCTTCACCCGCGCGACATCGCGCCGGGTTTTCCGCACCTGGCTGGTATTCTCCTGCTGGCCGGTGGCCCGCTGGAAGCGCAGGTTGAGCTGTTCGCGCTTAAGGTCGAGCAGCATCTCGTTCAGTTCGTCCGGCGTCTTTACCCGGACATCCGCGGCCTTTGCCATCTCACGCCTCTCCGATGCGGGTGATGATCCTGGTCTTGATCGGCAGCTTTGCCGCCCCGAGGGTCAGCGCCTCGCGCGCGATCCCTTCGGGAACGCCGTCGATCTCGAACATGATCCGGCCGGGATGCACCCGCGCCACCCAGAATTCCGGGCTGCCCTTGCCAGAGCCCATGCGGACCTCGGCCGGCTTGCTCGACACCGGAACGTCCGGGAAAATCCGGATCCAGACGCGGCCGGCACGCTTCATCTGGCGGGTGATCGCGCGGCGCGCCGCCTCGATCTGACGCGCGGTGATCCGCTCCGGCTCAAGCGCCTTCAGGCCGAAGGCGCCGAAATTGAGCTGGGTATTCCCCTTGGCGAGGCCGTGGATACGGCCCTTGTGCGCCTTGCGGAACTTGGTTCGCTTTGGTTGCAGCATTGTTCCTGTCTCCCGCTCAGCGCTGCGGCGCCTGTTCGGCGGCCCGCTTGTCCTGCGCCAGCGGATCGTGCGCCATGATCTCGCCCTTGAAGATCCAGACCTTCACGCCGCAGGTGCCGTAAGTCGTCTTCGCCGTCGCGGTGCCGAAATCGATATCCGCGCGCAGCGTGTGCAACGGCACCCGCCCTTCGCGATACCATTCCATCCGCGCGATCTCGGCGCCGCCGAGCCGGCCGCCGCAGTTGATCCTGATCCCCTGCGCGCCGAGGCGCATCGCCGACTGCACGGCGCGCTTCATCGCGCGCCGGAAGGCGACGCGGCGCTCGAGCTGCTGGGCGATGTTCTGCGCGACCAGCGTCGCATCGATCTCCGGCTTGCGGATCTCGACGATGTTGAGCGATACCTCGGCCTTCGCCATCGCCGACAGTTCCTTTTTCAGAACGTCGATGTCCTGGCCCTTCTTGCCGATCACGACCCCCGGCCGCGCGGCGTAGATGGTCACCCGCGGCTTCTTGGCCGGGCGCTCGATCAGAACCTTCGAGACGCCGGCTCCATGCAGCCGGGTGGTCAGGTGCTCGCGCAGCCTGAGATCGTCGTGCAGGAGCTTCGCGTAGTCCGCGCCGGCGAACCAGCGGCTGTCCCAGGTACGATTGATGCCGAGCCTGAGCCCCGCCGGATTGACTTTATGACCCATTACGCCTGCGCCCCTTCATTCGTCTCCGCGGCCGGTTTGGCCCTGCCCGCCGCGCGCCGCTCCGCCTTCGTCACGATGTCGCGCTCGGCAACGACGATGCGCAGATGGCTGAACCATTTCTCGACCCGCGCCGCCTTGCCGCGGCCGCGCGCATGGAAGCGGCGCATGACGATGCCGCGCCCGACCTCCGCCGTGGTCACGACCAGACGGTCGACATCGAGCTGATGATTGTTCTCGGCGTTGGCGACCGCGCTCTGCAGCAGCTTCTTCACGTCCTGGGCGATGCGGCGCTTGCTGAAGGTCAGCGCCGCGATCGCGCGCCCGGCCGGCTGGTTGCGGATCGACGCCGCCACCACGTTCAGCTTGCGCGGGCTGACGCGAATGTTGCGCAACACGGCTTCCGCCTCGGTGTCGGCGAGCATCCGCGGATGATTGGGCTTGCTCATGTCAGCCTCGCTTCGCCTTCTTATCGGCCGAGTGGCCGGTGAACGTGCGGGTCGGCGAGAATTCGCCGAACTTGTGACCCACCATGTTCTCATTGACCTGAACCGGCAGGAACTTCCGGCCGTTGTAGACGCCGAAGGTCAGACCGACGAACTGCGGCAGGATCGTCGAGCGGCGCGACCAGATCTTGATGATCTCGTTGCGGCCCGAAGCGCGCGACGTTTCCGCCTTGTTGAGCATATACCCGTCAACGAACGGGCCTTTCCAAACCGAACGTGTCATCGATCAGCCCTTTCCGCCCTTGCGACGCCGGATGATCAATCCATCCGTCCGCTTGTTCGAGCGCGTCTTGTATCCCTTGGTCGGCTTGCCCCATGGCGTCACCGGATGGCGGCCACCCGAGGTTCTCCCCTCGCCGCCGCCGAGCGGATGATCGACCGGGTTCATCGCAACGCCGCGGTTGTGCGGCCGGCGGCCGAGCCAGCGGTTGCGCCCGGCCTTGCCGAGCTGCTGGTTCGAATGATCGGGGTTCGACACCGCACCGATCGAGGCCATGCATTCGCCGCGCACCAGCCGCAGTTCGCCGGACATCAGCTTGACCTGGGCATAGCCCTGATCCTTGCCGACGAGCTGTGCGAAGGTTCCGGCGGAACGCGCCATCTTGCCACCCGCGCCCGGCTTCATCTCGATATTGTGGATAATCGTGCCGACCGGGATCGCCGAAAGCGGCATCGCATTACCCGGCTTGATGTCGACCCGTGCGCCCGACACCACCTGATCGCCCGTGCGCAGACGCTGCGGCGCCAGGATGTAGGCCAGCTCGCCATCCTCATACTTGATCAGGGCAAGGAAGGCCGACCGGTTCGGGTCATATTCCAGACGCTCGACCGTCGCCGCCACGTCGAACTTGCGGCGCTTGAAATCGACCAGACGATAGCTGCGCTTGTGTCCGCCGCCCCGGAAGAAACTGGTGGTACGCCCGTGATTGTTACGCCCGCCGGTAGAATGCTTGCCTTCGGTCAATCCCTTGACCGGCTTGCCCTTCCACAGTTCGCTGCGGTCGACCAGCACGGTGCCGCGCAGGCTCGCCGTGACCGGTTTGAAATTCTTGAGTGCCATCGTTCAGTCCCGCCTCACGCCAGTCGCGTGGTGAAGTCGATCGACTGACCATCGGCCAGCGTCACGAACGCCTTCTTCACATCCGAGCGCCGGCCCGGATGTCCCTTGAAGCGCTTGGTCTTGCCCTTCTGGATCAGGGTGTTCACCGCTGTCACCTTCACGCCGAACAATCCCTCGACCGCCGCCTTGATCTCCGGCTTGGCCGCGTCGATCGCAACCTTGAAACCGACCTGGTTGCGCTCGGACAGAGCCGTCGTCTTCTCGGTGACCAGCGGTCCGCGGATCACGTCGAACATCGCCTCGCGCGACAGGACCGGCACCACCTTTTTCGATCCGGCCTTCTTCGGTTCGGCCTTCTTCACGGTCCCGCTCATGCCGCGATCTCCTCATGCCCGGCATCGCCGGAAAGGCGGCGCTTCAGCCCCTCCAACCCGGCGGCCGTGATCGCCAATGTGTCGTGCCGCAGGATGTCATAGACATTCGCGCCCACCACCGGCAGCACATCGACCCCGATCAGGTTGCGGCTCGCGCGGGCGAACCCTTCATCGACCGCCGCATCGACCACAAGGGCGCTGTTCCAGCCGAGCTTTTTCAGCTTGCCATCCAGTTCGCCGGTCTTGGTCACGCCGGAAACCGTGTCGAGCACGACGAGTTTGCCCTCGGCCAGCTTCTGCGACAGTGCCGAGATCAACCCGAGGCGACGGACTTTCTTGTTCAACGAATAGCCATGATCGCGCACCACCGGCCCGTGGACCACACCACCGGTGCGAAACTGCGGCGCGCGCAGCGAACCCTGCCGGGCGTTGCCGGTGCCCTTCTGGCGATAGGGCTTCTTGGTCGTGCCCTGAACCTCGCCCATCCCCTTCGTCTTGTGAGTGCCGGAGCGGCGCCTGGCCAACTGCCAGTGAACCACGCGGGCCATGATATCGGCGCGCGGCGTGGCTCCGAAATACGCCTCAGGCAGATCGATCTTGCCGGACGTACCGGCATCGAGCGTGGTGATATCGATTTCCATTGCGCTCTCCTCAAGCCTTCAGCGCGGCGGGATAGGCCGCATCGGCGGGGCGCGCCTTCTTGATCGCATCGCGCACCAGCACATAACCGTTCTT
>DASVGZ010000318.1:0-2750 GCA_036379275.1 Acidiphilium sp.
CGCGATCCTGCACCGCGCCCATGATGCCGGCATGTTCGGCTATTTCGACTGGGGGGGCGGGCTGGTGTTCCTGACCGGTCCGGCCACGGTCGAGGCGCACGAGGCGGTCGTGGCCGCCACTCTCCGCACCAAAGGCACCTGGTGGCTGATGCGTGCACCGGAAGCACTGCGCCATCACGCCGACGCCGTGCCACCGGAGCCCGAGGCGCTTGCGGCGATCCGCCGGCGCGTGGTCGCCGCCTTCGACCCCGCCGGGATTCTCAATCCCGGACGGTTGTTCGCCGCCTGAAAGCCGCCATGCAGACCAATTTCACTCCCGAACAGCTCGCCGACCCGGATATCGCGATCGCCGACAAAATCCTGCGCTCCTGTGTGCATTGCGGCTTCTGCACCGCGACCTGCCCGACCTTCGTGACCATCGGCGATGAGGATGACAGTCCGCGCGGACGAATCTACCTGATCAAGGACATGCTGGAGACCGGGGTGCCGGCGAGCGAACCGGTAGCGCTCCATCTCGACCGCTGCCTGTCCTGCCTGTCCTGCATGACCACCTGCCCCTCCGGCGTCGATTACATGCACCTGATCGACCACGCGCGGGTTCGGGTCGAGGAGACTTATACGCGCCCCCGCCACGACCGCGCCTTGCGCGCCCTGCTCGCCGCGATCCTGCCCTATCCGGCACGGATGCGGCTGGCGCTGCGCGGAGCCCGGCTGGCCCGCCTTGTTGGCGGACCGATCGGCAGCGGCGCGTTCGCACGGCGGTTGCGCGCGATGCTCGACCTCGCCCCCGCCAGACTGCCGTTACGTGGCGCAGCCGAGCGGCCCGGCGTGTTTCCCGCCGAGGGAACCCGGCGCGCGCGGGTCGCGTTGCTCGCCGGCTGCGCCCAGCCTGTGCTCGACCCCGGCATCCATGACGCCACGATCCGCCTGCTGACCCGCATGGGGGTGGAGGTGGTCATTGCGAAAGGCGCCGGATGCTGCGGCGCGCTGACCCATCATCTCGGAAAACACGAAGCCGCGCTCGATTTCGCACGGGCGAACGTGGCCGCATGGAGCCGGGAAATCGAGGCGGGCGGGCTGGACGCGATCGTCACCGACACCTCCGGCTGCGGCACGGTACTGAAGGATTACGGATTTTTGCTCCGCGACTCCCGGGAGGCAGAAGAAGCCGCACGGATTGCCGCGTTTTCGGTGGATATTTCCGAACTCCTGATCCGGCTGGACTATCGGCCGAGCCGAAACCCCGAGCCGGGGCTGATCATCGCCTATCACGCCGCCTGTTCGCTCCAGCACGGCCAGAAAGTCACCGAGGCTCCGAAAATCCTGCTCGAACGGGCGGGCTTCACCGTGGCCGAACCGCGCGACGCGCATCTGTGCTGCGGCTCGGCGGGCACCTACAACATCCTTCAGCCGGAGATCGCCGGCCAGTTGCGCACGCGCAAGCTGGACACGATCAGGCCGCTGAAGCCGCACGCGATCGCCGCCGGCAATATCGGCTGTCTGACCCAGTTGGGCGGGGCCGGAATTCCGACCGTTCACACGGTCGAACTTCTGGACTGGATGGCTGGCGGACCGCGCCCGGCGAAGCTGCCTTCCGCGGCCGCACCCGCCGCCGCGCCGGCGAACCTTCCGCCGGGCAACGGCTTCTGAGCGGTCCGGTCGGCGTCTACTGCACCTCCTGCGGCGGGATCGACTCTTCCTGGTCGCTGTCCGGTTTCGGCAAGGCAGGCTTCGGCGCCTCGGCGATGTCGAAAGCAAGAGCGCCGTCGCGGACGCTGACCTTGACCGCGCCGCCGGTGACCAGCTTGCCGAACAGCAGTTCCTCGGCCAGCGGTTTCTTGATCAGCTCCTGAATGACGCGGGCGAGCGGACGCGCGCCATAGAGCGGATCGTAGCCACGCTCGGCCAGGAACTCCTTCGCCGCCGAGGACAATTCGATGGTGACGTTGCGGTCCGCAAGCTGCGCCTCCAGCTGCATGATGAACTTCTCCACCACGCGCGCCACGATCTCCGGCGTCAGCCCGGCAAAGGCGATCACCGCGTCCAGCCGGTTGCGGAACTCCGGCGTGAACATCCGCTTGATCGCCTCTTCGTCTTCCCCAATCCGCGCCTCACGGCCGAAGCCGATCGCCGCCTTCGCCATCTCGGATGCGCCGGCATTCGTCGTCATGATCAGAATCACGTTGCGGAAGTCGACGAGCTTGCCGTTGTGATCCGTCAGCTTGCCGTGATCCATCACCTGGAGAAGAATGTTGAACAGGTCAGGATGCGCCTTCTCGATCTCATCCAGCAGCAGCACGCAATGCGGATGCTGGTCCACCGCGTCCGTCAGCAGACCGCCCTGGTCGAACCCGACATAGCCGGGCGGCGCGCCGATCAGACGCGAGATCGAGTGCCGCTCCATGTACTCCGACATGTCGAACCGCGTCAGTTCGATCCCCAGGGTGGCGGCAAGCTGCCGCGCCACCTCGGTCTTGCCCACACCAGTCGGCCCGGAGAACAGGTAGTTGCCGATCGGCTTCTCGGCATCGCGCAAACCGGCACGCGACAGCTTGATCGCCGCGGCAAGAGCCTCGATCGCCTGATCCTGGCCGAACACCATCGACTTCAGGTCGCGCTCCAGCGTGCGCAGCGTCTCCTTGTCGTCCGCCGAAACCGATTTCGGCGGAATGCGGGCGATCTTCGCGACGATCTCCTCCACATCGCGCAGCGTCACCGTCTTGCGCCGCTTGCCCTCCGGCAGCAGCATC
>DASVGZ010000319.1:0-6290 GCA_036379275.1 Acidiphilium sp.
TGGAACGGCCTTCGCCTCCTGCGCAAGGACAATACCGGCTACGCGCTGAAACATCTGTTCGCCGGCGCCGAGGGCACGCTCGGCGTCATCACCGCCGTCGCGCTGAAGCTCTACCGCGCGCCGCACGCGCGCCAGACTTGCCTGTGCGCTCTGAACAGCGTCGAAGCAGTGCTCGACCTGTTCGCCCGCATCCGCGATGAGGACGAATCCGCCCTCTATGCCTTCGAATACATCTCGGGCGAGGCGATGGCGCTGAACGAACGCCACATGCCGGGCTACCGCCAGCCTTTCGCCGAGCCCGCCGCCCACTACGTCCTTGCCGATCTCGCCACCACGCGGCGGAGCGACGATCTGCGCGACATGCTCGAATCGGTCCTCGCCGCGGCGCTCGACGCCGGCACCATCGCCGACGCCACGCTCGCCGAATCCGAAGCGCAGCGCCGCGAGTTCTGGGCGATGCGCGAGCATCTCGCCGAATCGCAGAAGCGCGATGGCGCCTCGGCGAAAAACGACATCTCGGTGCCGATCGCCTCGGTCCCCGATCTGCTCGCCCGCACCGAAACGATGCTGACCGCGCGTTATCCCGGCGCGCGGATGGCGGCGTTCGGCCATATCGGCGACGGCAACATCCACCTCAACGTGCTCCAGCCCGTGGGCGGCGATCCTGCGGCGTTCGACGCCCAGGCCGAGGACATCATGGAGGCGGTCAACGCCATCGCCGACAGTCTCGGCGGCAGTTTCTCCGCCGAACACGGCATCGGCATGATCAAGCGCCCCGCCTTCCACCACTGGCGCGGCGAAACCGAACGCGGCGCGATGCGCAGGATCAAATCCGCCCTCGACCCCGAGAACCTGCTCAATCCGGGAAAACTGTTCTGAAAATTTTCCCGATCGGCCGGTTTCGGATAGTATAAATACGAGTCGGGCGATCCTGAACGGCTTGATCCGGGGCAGGCTTCAACCTTTTATGGTGAATCCGGGCCTTTCGGGACTGTGCCGTTTTTCGCTCCATGCCGGACGGGGCCACACTGGAACGGGTTTGCCATGAGCGCGACAACAGACAGGATCGGTGCGCGGAACGATGCCGGCTTCCCCGTCATCGGAATCGGCGCGTCGGCGGGCGGGCTGGAGGCATGTCGCAAGCTGCTCGGCGCCCTGCCGGAACATCACGGCCTTGCGCTGATTCTGGTCCAGCATCTCGACCCCACCCACACGAGTATGCTGGCCGAGCTTCTGGCCGACAACGCCACGACGAAGGTCCGTCAGGCGACCGAGGGGATGACGATCGAGCCCGATCACCTCTATGTCATCCCGCCCGGTGCGTATCTCGCGGTCGGCTCCGGCGTCCTGCATTTGTCCCGTCCGCCGGAGCGGCACGGCGTCCGGCTGTCGTTCGACCATCTCCTGCACTCGATGGCGGAGGAATACGGCTCGCGGGCGGTCGGCATCATCCTGTCCGGCACCGGAACCGATGGCAGCGCCGGAGCCCGGGCGATTCGCGGGAAAGGCGGACGGGTCATCGCCCAGGACCCGCGGGAGGCCGCATACGACGGAATGCCGCGCAGCGCGATCGCCGCCGGCGTGGTCGACCAGGTGCTCGATATCGCGCGGATGCCCGAGGCGCTGGCGCGTCTGCGCAGCCATCCGGTGCCGCCGGTCGACCCGGAAGACGGCGCCTCGCCCGAGGCCGCCCCCGGTGACAGGCCGGCGGCCGATGGAGAGCCATGGCTCACCGATATCGTCGAACTTCTGCGCACCCAGACCGCGCATGATTTCTCGCTCTACAAGCAGGGCACGCTGCGCCGGCGGATCGAGCGACGCATGGCTCTGGCCGCGTTCCGGCCCAACGATACCGCGGGCTATCTGGGCCGGCTGCGCGACGACGCCATCGAGCGCGATCTTCTGGCGCGCGACCTTCTGATCAACGTCACCAGCTTCTTTCGCGACCCCGCCGTGTTCGAGCATCTGGCGCAAACCACCATCCCCGCGCTGGTGGACGACCGGTCGCCGGAATCGCCGCTGCGCGTCTGGATCGCCGGATGCAGCACCGGCGAGGAGGTCTATTCTCTCGCCATCCTGTTCCTGGAGCGTATCGCCAACCGGAACCGGCCTCTGAAATTTCAGATCTTCGCCTCGGATGTCGATACCGAGGCCGTGACCGCCGCGCGCGAGGGGCTGTATCCGGCGAGCATCGCCGATATCGTCTCGCCCGCCCGGCTCGAACGGTTCTTCATCGCCGAGGATCACCACTACCGGGTGCAGCCCGACCTGCGCGCCTGCGTGGTGTTCACCGTGCAGGACGTTCTGAGCGATCCGCCTTTCTCCCGGCTCGACATGATCTCCTGCCGCAACCTGATGATCTATCTGCGCCCGGAAGCGCAGGCGCGGGTGATCTCGGTGTTTCATTTCGCCTTGCGCGAGGGCGGGGTGCTTCTGCTCGGCAGCGCGGAGACGATCAACGCCGCCAACAAGCGCTTCAAGGCCATCTCCGGGCCGAACCGGCTCTACCGGCACACGGCGCCCAGCCGGCCCGGAGACGCCGATTTTCCGGTCGGATTCGAGTCGTCGGGCGAATTCGCGCCGGGCTCGCAGACCTCGGTCCCCTTCGGCCCGGTGCGCGGGCAGACAAGGCAGGGGGCGCTGGCGGAACTTTGCCGGCATCTGGTGCTCGAGCATCACGCGCCGGCGGCGATTCTGGTCAACGACCGTAACGAGATCCTGTATTCCCTGGGCCCGGTCGACCGGTATCTGCGCATCTCGCCCGGCCATCCCTCGCACGATCTTCTGGCTATGGTGGATGTCTCCGTCCGCAACCGGCTGCGCTCCGCGATCCGCGAGGCCACGCGGAAGGACGCCCGGGTCGTCACTTCCGGCGGTGCTGCCGCGACGTTCGGGATCGATATCCTGCCGCTGAAGCACGATGGCGAGCGGCTTCTTCTGATCTGCCTCGTCGAGGCGGTCGCCCCCGCGCGCCGCCCGTCCGGCTCCGCCGGCAACGCCCCGCGCGTCGACGATCTCGAACGCGAGCTTGCCGATATCCGCGCGGAACTTCTGGAGGCGACCCGCAATCTCGAACGCGCCGAACAGGAGCAGAAGGCGGTCAACGAGGAAACCCTGTCGGCCAACGAGGAATTCCAGGCCACCAACGAGGAGTTGATGACCTCGAAGGAAGAGCTTCAATCGCTCAACGAGGAACTGACCGCGCTGAACGGCCAGTTGCAGGAAACCCTGGAACGCCAGCGCACCACCGCGAACGACTTGCAGAACGTGCTTTACAGCACCGATGTCGCGACCCTGTTTCTCGACGGCGACCTGAATATCCGCTTCTTCACCCCGAAGGCGCGTGCGCTGTTCAACGTGATCCAGACCGATATCGGCCGCAAGCTCGCCGATCTGCGCCCGGCGATCGATGACGATTCGCTGCTGGACGATGCCGGGCGCGTGCTCGGCGACGAAGCCACGATCGAACGCGAGGTCAGGGGGCCGCAAGAAACCTGGTTCATCCGCCGGGTCATGCCCTATCGCTTCGGAGAGGGCGATGTTGGCGGCGTGGTGATCACCTTCACCGATATCAGCGAGCGATGGCGCGTGACCCGGGACCTGTCCGACGCGAAACATCAGGCCGAACAGGCCAATCGCGCCAAATCGCGGTTTCTTGCCGCCGCCAGCCACGATCTGCGCCAGCCCTTGCAGACGCTTGCGCTGATCCAGGGGATGCTGGCCCGCAAGGGCGATGGCGATGGCGATGGCGATGGCGATGGCGATGGCGATGGCGATGGCGATGGCGATGGCGTGCATGATCTGGTCACGCGTTTCGGCCAGACCTTGGGTGCGATGTCCGGTATGTTGGACGCGCTGCTCGACATCAACCGGATCGAGGCCGGCATCGTCCACGCCGAGCCGGAAATTTTCGTAATCGGCGACCTGCTCGAACGGCTGGCCGACGAATTCGCCTTGCGCGCGGCCGATCAGGGTCTGACCCTGCGCACGGTGCCATGCCGCCTTCAGGTCCGCAGCGACCCGCATTTGCTCGAACAGATCCTGCGCAACCTTCTGTCGAACGCCCTGAAATACACGCCACACGGCAAAATCCTGCTCGGCTGCCGCCGGCAGGGCGGAACGCTCCGCATCGAGGTCAGGGATACCGGAATCGGCATTCCCGAAACCGACCTCGAGGCGATTTTCCAGGAATACCGTCAGGTCGATAACACGGCGCGCGAATCCGGCCGCGGGCTCGGCCTTGGTCTGTCGATCGTCCGGCGCCTCGCCGATCTTCTGGGCCACGACGTGACGGTACGCTCGTCGCCCGGCAAGGGGTCGGCGTTCGCGATCGCGGTTGCCCTTCCCGCCGGAGCGCTGTCCCGGCCGGAACCCGTCGCCCCGCCGGACCGGAACCGTGGCGCCCGAACTCGCGCGGATCATCGCACCAGGCATCGCACGGGATCGATCCTGATCGTCGAGGACAACCCGGACATCCGCGATTTGCTCGACCGGCTCCTGACCCGCGAGGGGCACCGCACCGAAATCGCACGGGATGCCGCCAACGCTCTGCGCCTTGTGGCAAGCGGGCGGTTCCGGCCGGATCTGGTCGTCACCGACTACAACCTGCCGGGCCCCGTCAACGGATTTCAGCTCGTGACCACACTGCGCGGGAGCAGCGCGCGGACACTGCCCGCGATCATCCTGTCCGGCGACGCTCCGGCCACCTCCCCGTCCGATAGCGCGGACACCGACTGCATCCGGCTCGGCAAGCCGGTGCGGAACGAGGTGCTGGTCGCGACAATCCGGCGCCTGCTCGCCACGCCGCACGGGCAGACGGCGCAAGAGGAAGCCGGGCCCGCTCCCTGTATCTGCATCGTCGACGATGACCCCGGCGTGCGCGCGGCGCTGCACCTGGCCCTGACCGAAGCGGGCAGGACGGTGGCGGATTTCGCCAGCGGCGAGGCGTTTCTGGCCGCCTTGCGGCCCGGATTTGCCGCGTGTCTGCTGCTCGATGTCGACCTGCCCGGCATCGGCGGGCTCGACCTGCTCAGGCATTTGAACGAGGCCGGCTACCGGATGCCGGCCATCATGATCACCGGCGGCAAGGACGTGTCGGCCGCGGTCCGCGCGATGAAGATCGGCGCCGTCGATTTCATCGAAAAGCCGGTCGATGCCGCAACCCTCCTCGCGGCGATCGACCGGGCGCTGGACCGGACGGACAATGCGGGAAAACGTATGGAACTGCGCGACCAGGCCACGCGGCGCCTCGCCGGGCTGACCGGCCGTCAACGCGAGATCATGGACCGGGTTCTCGCGGGCCAGCCGAGCAAGATCATCGCCGCCGAACTCGAAATCAGTCCGCGCACCGTCGATGCCCATCGCGCGGCGATCATGGACAAGACCGGTTCGACCTCGCTCCCGGAGCTGGCAAGGCTGGCGCAGGCCGAAGACTGGCCCGACGAGGGCGCTCCGTAAAAGCCTGTTTCGTACCAGGTCTTCGTATCGGATTACGCATAGGTAATTTCCGAGTCTTGGCGATTGGCCCCGCCGGTCGATATCTGAAGCCATTCCGCTCCGGGGTTTCGACTTCGACCCGGCGCACCGGCGACGGTTGACCGCAACATCCTGTTTCAGGGTGATGCCGCAAAGGATTGCTGGCCGTGCAACGCATCATCGCAGCGACATCCTTGCTCGGACTTGCAGTGTTCCTCGGCTTTGCCGTGTTCGTCGGCTGCCTGGTCCGGCAGGTCGGCGGCCGCCCGCATTTTGCCGTCACCGAGGCCCGGGCGGCGATAACGTTCAGCAGTCCCGGCTGCACGGCGGGCGCCGGCCTGTTCGCCAGCCTGCCGTCCCTGCCTTACGCCAGGCTCGAACTCGCCCGCGCGCGCGGCATCGCCAACTATCGACCCGCCGGACAGGCGAAACGGACATTCTGATCCAGACCGACCCGATCCTGTTTCGAAACGGGCTCTTAGGTAGATTCCGAGTCTTGGCAGATAGTCCCCCCGCTTGATATTTGAAACTCATCCTGTGTTTTGGTTCACATAACATTACAAAGGCCGTGGTGTATCGTATGAGAAACGATTCGAATCTCTATGAACAAAACGCCCGTTCAGAGGCGGCGCCGTGTACCCCGTTCACCTCCCGCATCGGGGCACGGATTCGGCAGCGGCGACTTTTTTTAGCGCTGACCAGAGAACAACTTGCCGGAAAACTTGGACTCACCACGGCTGAGGTCGAAAATTACGAAACCGGATCCGTCCGGATCAGCGCGTGGAGAATTTTCGAATTCTCCCAGGAACTCGGCG
>DASVGZ010000320.1:0-2279 GCA_036379275.1 Acidiphilium sp.
GATTGTCGGCGACCCGCATATAGGGCAGCAGCGTCAGTTCCTGAAACACGGTGCCGACACCGAGGCCGGGAGCGATGACGATCTCGCCCGCATCCGGCGCGATCCGGCCGCCAAGAACCTTGATCAGGGTCGATTTGCCCGCACCGTTCTCGCCGACCAGGGCATGAACGCTGCCGGCCTCGACCGTGAACGATGCCCCGGTCAAAGCCTTGACGCCACCGAAGGATTTGCTGACCGAACGCGCCGCGATCGCGGCCGAAGCCGTCATGCCTTCGGCAGATGCACGGTGAGCCGGCCCGGACAGGGCGTGCCCTTGACCGCCGCATCGACACAGATTTTCACGGTGGCGTCCGGGCCGCTATCGGTGAAATCGGTGAAGAAGCTGTCGGGCATGTTCGGAAACACCGTCTCGCCGACCTTGACTGTCGCGTCGGTGACGAAGGGGAACGGAATGGTGATGTCGCGGCGTGGATAGCTCTTGTTCAAAATCCGGCGCGCGAGTTCGAGTGCAACCAGAACCAGATAGGGCGGCTGGCCGATCGACAGGCCTTCGACCTTCTGGCCCATATAGCCGAGCATGAATTTGCGGAAACCGTTTTCCGCCTCGCCGGCGGTGGGCGGCAGCGGCGTACGCTTCGCGGCGATGAAGGCCTTGAGCACACCATCGGTGCCGCCCTGACACCAGATGCCGTCGATTTTCGGCAGGCTTGGTAGAATGGCCGCTGTGTTCTTTTCCGCCGTCGCCGAATCCCAGTCGCCGGCAAAGCGGTTGACCACCTTGATGCCCGGATTTTTGCTCCAGACCAGATCGGCGCCCTTGTTGCGATCCTCGTTCACCGTGGTGCCGGCAACGCCGGTCACCATGATGACATTGCCCTTGCCGTCGAGCTTTTTGGCGAGCCAGTCCGCCAGGGATTCGCCGAACTTGATCTGGTCGGTGTTCACTTTCACCGCCGCCGGGGTGGTGACGACATTGTCGAACGAGATGACCAGAATGCCGCGCGCATGAGCCTGCTGGATGATGCCGTTGAGCCCGGTCGGCGATGCGGCATCGACCAGGATCGCATCGACCCGCTCGGCGATCATGCCGGATATCTGCTGGCTCTCCTGACTGACATTGTTGCCCGAATTGAACCAGGAGCCCTCGACCTCGCTTTTATACGGCTCCATCTGAAGCGCGGCCTTGAACAGGTTCTCCATCTCGATCCGCCACTCGTTGCCGATATAGGAGTTCGACAGGGCGATCTTGAACTTGCGACCGGCGGCGCGGCCGGTTCGTGGCAGTCCGGCCGCGGCGAGTCCCGCCGCCATGCCGGTGATGATGGTACGACGCGTTGCATCCTGGGTCATGGCATTCCTCCGCTGATGTTTTTGTCAGGCGTATTCCGGAAGCGTATTCTGGCCAAGGCGGTGTCGAGCGTGGTTTTCGTGATTATTATAGATCGAATACAGACCGGACCGGGCTTTGACAATTGAAAACCGCATAAACGCGGATACAAGGTCAGGGATTCGGACCGATACCGGACCGCATATCGGGGGACGAACGGATTGAGCCAGATGATCGACGAGGATCCGCACGCGGCGATCCGCGACGAGGTGCGCAGGCTGTGCGCCGGTTTCCCCGGCCCGTACTGGCGCGATCTCGACCGCGAGGGCGCCTACCCGACCGCGTTCGTCGATGCGCTGATCGAGGGCGGCTGGCTCTCGGCGCTGATCCCGGAGGAGTATGGCGGCTCTGGCCTGCCCTTGTCGGCCGCCGCGGCGATTCTGGAGGAAATCCAGCGCGCCGGCTGCAACGGCGCCGCCTGCCATGCCCAGATGTATATCATGGGCGCGCTGCTCCGGCACGGCAGCGACGCGCAGAAACGGGAATACCTGCCGCGGATCGCCAGCGGCGCGCTGCGGCTTCAGGCCTTCGGCGTGACTGAACCGACCAGCGGCACCGACACCACCGCATTGCGCACCACGGCACGGCGCGAGGGCGACACGTACATCGTCAACGGCCAGAAAATCTGGACCTCACGCGCCGAACATTCCGACCTGATGCTTCTGCTCGCCCGCACCACGCCGCGCGAGCAGGTCGTCAGACGGACCGACGGGCTCTCGGTCTTTCTGGTCGACATGCGCGCGGTAAAGGGATCGAGCCTGACGATCCGGCCGATCCGCACCATGATGAACCACGCGACGACCGAGGTGTTTTTCGACAATATGCGGATTCCGGCCACCGCGCTGATCGGCGAGGAAGGTCGCGGGTTTCGCTACGTGCTTTCGGGAATGAA
>DASVGZ010000321.1:0-3703 GCA_036379275.1 Acidiphilium sp.
CAGAACGGACCGTTCATCACCATCCAGAAGCCGAGCCAGGAATGGTTGGTGAGCGAGCAGTATTTCTGCACCTCGTAGAATTTCTTCATTTCGATGACGCTGAGCGGGTTCTCCTGCCCGTCCACGACATGGGTTTCGAGGGCGGTGTAGAGCTCGGTGACGTTCATCGTCACGGGCGAGGCGCCGAGATCCTTGAACAGCGAGAGCAGGATCGGGCTGACCGGAACCCGGATCTTGAAGCCCTTCAGGTCGTCGGGCGTTTCGACCGGCTTCGTGCCGGTGGTGATTTCCCGGAAGCCCAGATCCCAGATCGCCGGCATCGGCTGCAGCCCGTGGCTCGCGATATCCCGGCGCACGATGTCGCCGACCGCTCCGTCGAGCGCCGCGAAGACGGTTTTGGTATCCTTGAAGGAGAAGCCGACATTGTCGATCGCGGCGCTCGGCACCAGGGTGGCGAGGATGGCGTCGGCGATCGCCATCATCTGCACCGCGCCGGAGCGCACGCTCGCGAGTGTGTTCGTGTCGTTCCCGAGTTCGTTGTTCGGGAAGACCTGCATCGTGACCGCGCCGCCGGTTGCCTGTTTGATCCGGTTCGCAGCGGCGATCGCGTGTTTCGTGACCGGATGATCGGGAGCCGTCGGGCAGCCGAACTTGATCACGGTGGGGCGGGCGGCGCGCGCGATGGCCGGCGCGAAAACGGCGGCGCCGGCCATTGCCCCCGCGCCGGTCAGAAACTGCTTGCGGGTGATCGGATTGGCCATCGGTTCCTCCCTATGTCTGAGAGCCAGTTTCGAAACAGGAACGGGTCGGTCTGGCGGGTCTTTTCCGCCTCCGGTTCGTCGAAATCTTGCCCCGATGTCCCCGCATCGCGGCTTCGATTTCTTCTGCCGGAGACGAAAAACTCCTCGTCATCCCTCAACCGCCCCGTTCCGAAACGGGCTCTGAAAGAATCGTTTGTCGCATCCGGGCCGGACGGTGGCAATCCGCCGCTACGATTGTGGGTCGCGACAGATTCTATCGGGTTGGAACCGGAGGGTTCGGGGGGTCAGGTGCTTTCCGCGATGACCTCGCGCAGGCGGGGGTAGATTTCCGCCGCCCAGCGCGACCCGCTGAACACGCCGTAATGGCCGACGTTCTTCTGGAAATGGCTGCGTTTTTGCGCAGGTTTCAGGCCGGTGCAGAGATCGTGCGCCGCGATGGTCTGGCCCGGCGGGCAGATATCGTCGCGCTCGCCCTCGACGGTGAGCAGGGTGGTGCCGATTATCGCCTCCGGCCGCACCGCGCGGCCGCGCCAGGTGAGCCGGCCGAGCGGCAGATCGTGGCGCTGGAACACGCGCTCCACCGTTTCCAGGTAGAATTCGGCGGTGAGGTCCATCACCGAGCGATACTCGTCGTAGAATTGCCTGTGCGCCGTCTCGCTCGCGACATCCTCGGTCACGATCGCGCGGAACTGGCGCATCCAGGCGCCGATATGCCGGTCGAGATTCATCGACATGAACGAGGCGAGCTGCATGAAGCCCGGGTAGACCGCCCGCCCGGCGCCGGCGTAGCGCCAGGGAACGGTGGTGATCATGGTCTGCTCGAACCAGCCGATATCCCGTGTTTTCGCAAGTTCGTTCACTCTGGACGGGTTGCGCCGCGTGTCGATCGGCCCGCCCATCAGGGTCATGCTGCGCGGGGTTGCCGGGTCGCCGTCCTCGGCCATCAGCGCGGTCGCCGCCAGAACCGCGACCGCAGGCTGGCACACCGCGACCACATGCGCGCCCGGCCCGATCCGGCGCAGGAATTCCATGATGCGGCTGACATAGTCGTCGAATCCGAACCGGCCGGCGCCGGTCGGGATATCTCGCGCGTTGTGCCAGTCGGTGACGTAGACATCGTGATCCGCCAGCATCACCTGGACGGTGTTGCGCAGAAGGGTCGCGAAATGGCCGGAGAGCGGGGCAGCGATCAGAACGCGCGGCTGGACGATATCGGTCGTCTTGCGGAAATGCAGAAGATCGCCGAACGCGCCCTTTTCCACGATGTCTTCGCGCACCGCGACCTCGCGGCCATCGACGGTGACGCTTGCGATTCCGAAGGGCGGGCGGTGATGCGAGATCCCGCTCTCGCCGAAAATTTCCAGCGCCGCGCGCATTTCCCGCGCCATGGTGCCGAACGTGAACAGGTCGAGCATCGGCGCGAAATTCCGGGCGGCGAGGCGCAGCGGATCGAGCAGGTCTTCCTGTGTCTGGTAGAGATCATACATCATCGACGGTGATGGCCCCGGGTTGTGGCGGCGCTGCCGCACGGTTTCACCAGAAGGGTGTCGGCGCTCACGATCGAATCTGGGTTCGCGCGGTCGGCATGATCACCCGCCGCGGCACAATTCTGCCCTGCATCGCCATCCTGTTTTCGTTTTTCTGATTGTTGTTTTTGTTGATTTTTTTGGTCGATTGTCCGGTTGCAGGCCTCCCCCCCGCAAATACCGGTCTCGTCACGCTTCGGTGATGATTTCGGAACGATGGCTGATTTTTATCGAAAAGAAAAGCGGCATTCCGAAGTCGAGGCGAAACGGACGGAAGGTGTTGCCGATTCTCCTCAAGCCGTTGCTACCTGCGGTTTATCGTGCCCCGCCGCGCACCCGGTGCAGCAGCGAGCGGACCGGAGAAAGCGCCTGCCACATCCGGCTTTGTTCGATCGTTTCGGCGTGGCGGCGGACCTGCTCAAGCTCGGCGCGCAGGTTCTCGATCGCGGCGTAGCGTTCCACGGCGGCGTCGATCCAGTGCTGGCGCTCGTGCAGCGCGCGGGCGAGGTCGGTTTCGAGGCCGTCGACCAGCGGGCCGAAATGCGCCTCGGCCGGCGCCATGATCGCGGCCAGACGGTCGAGCACGGCGGGCGGCGGGGTTTCGCCGCGCGCCGCGGCCGAGGCCCAGTTCCAGGCCGTGGCGACCCAGGGCGCCAGCGCGGGCGCGCTGTCCGGCTCGACCGCGTGATGGCGAAGCCCGGGCGACAGGAAGCCGTCGATCGCCGCGACATCCGCCCGGTCGAGCAGATCCCGGCCGATGTCCTGACCGATGCTTCGGCCGAGCCGGGCGATGGCGCCGCGCCAGTCGGTCAGCAGGTCGGCATAGGCGACGAAGCCCCGGGCAAGGCCACGGCTGTCGCGCTCGGCGGCGAGCAGGTGGGTGAGCCAGATTGCCGCCGAACGGGCGGGGGCGAAGGATTCGCGCCGGTGCAGCGAGGCGGCCACCTCACGCGGGTCGCGCACCGGAAGCGCCGCGCAGGCCGCGATGCCGCGCGCTTCGAGCAGCGGCAGCCAGAGCGGCAGCAGCCGGCACAGACGCGGGTCTTTCACCACGATCAGTTCCGCGTCGCCGTATTCGCTGTCGAGCAGGGCGGAAAGGCGGGCGCGGAACGCCCCGGCCTCGACGCCGGCGAACCAGTTGGATGATAGTGGTCGCAGATCGCTCCACGACGAGTTGAGGGATGCGAGCACCTCGTCGTGCAGGTCGACGATCGGTTGGGATTCCCAGAATCCGGCCTCGTTGGTGGTGGCGGAGGGCGGCATCAGCGTCGCGGGCAGCGCCGCGCCGCACAGGCCGAGCACGCGGGTCAGGGCCGAGGTTCCGCTCCGGTGCATCCCGGGCACGAGAATCGCGCAGCGGGGTTTCGATCCGCTCATATCCGCCATGGTCCGGTTCCCGTCTCGTCAGGGGTGCAG
>DASVGZ010000322.1:0-2185 GCA_036379275.1 Acidiphilium sp.
GGTTGCGCCGGGCCACCGGCTTCGGTCCGGGCGAAGAGACGATCGACAAGTGCGAGATGAGCCTGTTTCCCGTCGCCGTCGAGGAATGGCGCGGCCTTGTCTTCGTGCGGATCGCGACCGAAGGCCCGTCGCTTACCGAGTGGCTCGGCGAGATCGTGCCGATGGCCGCGCATTATCCGCTCGAACAGCAGCATTTCTTCATGACGAAGGAACGCGAGATCGAGGTGGACTGGAAAATCTACGGCGAGAACTATCTCGAATGCTATCACTGCCGCGCGCTGCATCCGGGGCTTTGCGCGTCGCTCGATATCGACCGCTATACGATCGACGTGCATGACGCCGACCAGTTCTTCCATCTCTACGGTCCGAAGCGAGAGGGCGGCATGACCGAGGGGCTGTATTTCTACAAATTCCCGTTCCTGATGTTCAATTTCTACGAATGGGGCAGTTCGATCGCGACGGTCGAACCGCTGGCGGCGGGGCGGATGCGTCACGTCAACTGGTATTTCTTCACCGATATCAGTCCGGAACGCGCCGAGGCGAACCGCGAGAGCGCTGAATGGTCGGCGCAGATCGTCAGCGAGGATATCGATATGGTTCTCGGTGTGCAGCGCAACCTCAATGTCGGCGTTTACAAGCACGGTCTGCTTTCGCCGCAGCGCGAGGAGGCGGTTGCGGCGTTTCAGGCAATGGAGCGGAGTGCGCTGGCCGGCGCACCCGAAGCCGGGCTGCTGGAGGCCGCGCGATGAGCAGTGCGGAGAAGGTGAATACGTTCGATGCGGTGATCATCGGCGCCGGCCACAATGGGCTGGTCTGCGCGAATTACCTCGCCCGGCGCGGCATGAAGGTCATGGTGCTGGAGCAGCGCAACGTCATCGGCGGTGCCGCGGTGACCGAGGAGATCGCGCCCGGCTTTCGCGCCTCGATCTTTTCCTATCTGATGAGCTTGCTGCACCCCAGGGTGATTCGCGATTTCGATCTGCCGAATCACGGGCTGCAGATTCTGCCGTGCTCGGACATGATCTCGTCGGTCTCCTACGACGATTACATCCTGTTTTCCGACAATATGGCGAAAACGCAGGCAAGCTTCGCCAAGTTCTCGAAGCACGATGCCGAGATCTACCCGGCGTTCGACGCCTATCTGATGGAATCGACCAAAATCGTCAGGAAGCTCCTGTTCGAGACCCCGGTGAACCCGGCGGGCAACTGGCGCGACCTGAAGGAATCGGCGAGCCTGCTCTGGCGAAACCGGCGCATCGGCAACAAGCTCTATCGCCTGATCGACCTGATGACCATGAGCGCCTACGACTATCTGCGCGAATGGTTCGAGGATGACCGGATCATCGCGGTTCTTGCCTATTACGCCTCGATCGGCACCTTCGCCGGGCCGAAAACGCCGGGCTCGGCCTATGTGATCATGCATCACGTGATGGGCGAGCACGAGGGCGCGGGTGGCTGGGGTTTCGTCAAAGGCGGCATGGGCGCGATCACCCAGGCGCTGGCGAGCTATGGCCGCACGGTCGGCGTGCAGATCCGCACCGGCGCCTCGGTGCGCGAGATCAGGGTTTCCGGCAACCGGGCACGGGAAGTGATCACCGACAGCGGCGAGTCGTTCCATGCGCGCATCGTGGTCAGCAACGCGAACGCGAAAACCCTTTATCTGAAGATGCTGAACGAGAGAGACGTGCCGCCCGACGTTCTGCGCGAAATCCGCGGCTACCGCACCTTCTCGACCGCATTCAAGATGAACATCGCCTGCGAGCGGCCGCCGCAGTACCGGATTCTGGAAAAGGTGAGGCGTGATGCGGCGCTCGGCAATTTTTCCTACCCGACCTACACCCATATCGCGCCCGATATCGACTATCTCGAACGCGCCTACGACGATGCCAAGCATGGCTGGTACTCGAAAGAGCCCTTCATGACCCTGGTGACACCGACGATCGTCGACGATTCGCTTGCTCCCCCCGGCAAGCACATCGTCAACGTGTTCGGCGGCCACGCGCCCTATACGCTCAAGGGCGGCGACTGGGCGGTGGAGAAGGAGAACTTCAAAAAGACCGTCCTCAATACCATCGACAATTACGCACCCGGGTTTTCGTCCGATATCATCGCCGAACAGTTGCTTGTGCCGCCGGCTATCGAGCGGATCGTCAACCTGCCGCAGGGCCACATTTTCCACGGCGAA
>DASVGZ010000323.1:0-3263 GCA_036379275.1 Acidiphilium sp.
CTTCGGGCTGTTCGATCTGGTGCGCGGCAGTGCATGGTTCGCCGGCAGTATTCTGCTCGGCGCCCTGTACGACATGAATATCGCAGCACTCGCCGCGATCTCGGTCCTGCTCCAGTTGGCCGGCGCAATCGTTCTGGCCGCGTGATCGCTTTATTTTGATTTTGCCGCCTTCCGGTTCTATTGTCGCCCACAAACGAAACGGCAAGATGAGGAAACGGGCATGATGGCAACACGAAGGTTGATCGCCGCGATTTTCGGGCTGGCGATTTTCGGTTTCCTGGCAACCGGGCCGGCTTCGGCGAATCCGTCGATGCTCAACGACTTCGATTTCGATCACCCGATCTTCGTTCACCCGCACCAGTTCGCGACGAGCCATCTGGTGATTCAGGTCAGCGAGGACAACCCGAAGAACTGGACCCTTGCCCTCAACAATGCCCAGAATGTGCTCACGTTCATGGGCGACGACAAGGTTCAGATTGTCGTCGTCGCTTTCGGTCCCGGGTTGAAGATACTGCTCAAGAATTCGCCAGATGCGCAGCGAATTCAATCGCTGGATGCCGAGGGTATCGAGTTCGACGCCTGTCACAACACGATGATGAACATGATGCGCAAGACCGGGAAAATGCCGGTTCTGGTTCCCGCGGCGGTAGTCGTGCCGGCAGGGATCGTGCGCATCATGCAGCTCGAATCCCACGGATTCGACTATATCAGGCCGTGACCGTTCCGCGTCTCTGTCGTACGCTGGCGGCAGGCGCTGCCTTCGTCGCCTTCGCCGGCATGGCCCTCCCCGCACGCGCGGCGGACACGCCATCTTCATGGCCGACCTATGCGATGCAACCGGACCACAACGCCTGGCTCGCTTCATCGTTCCCCGCGGTTTCCTGGACTTTCGAGGTTCCGGGCTCTGCCGATGCGCGAAAGGATGTCAGGAACCAGACGATGATCCGCGATCTCGTTGGCTTCCCGATCGGCTCGGCCGTGGCGGGCGGCGCGGTCTATGCGCCAAACGATAACGGCCGGCTCTACAAACTCGACGCAAAAACCGGAAAGCTCCTGTGGTCGTTCAACGCCTGGAATCAGGTGATGACGACCCCGATCGTTACCAGAATCGGAGGCCAGCGCCTCGTCGTCATCGGCGCGGGCAATTCGGTTTTTGCCTATGGCCAGGCCCGGAAATTCGGAATCAATGGCGCTCCGGTGATCCGGGGAACCGGCGTTTCGGCGATCGACGCCGTGAATGCCGCAACCGGCAAACTGGTCTGGAGCTACAAAACCGAAGGCGAGGACATGCCGACGCCGGTAGCTACCAACGGCCTCATCGTCTTCGGCAATGGCGACGGGCATGTCTACGCTCTCGATGCCACGACCGGCGCGCTGAAATGGAAAACCGCGATCACCTCCTTTGTCAGCATGTCATCCGCCACGCTCGATCCGACGAAGGGTGCCGTGATCATGGGCGGAACCCATCCGAGCAACATCTATGCACTCGACGTTGCAACCGGAAAACGTCTCTGGACGGTGCATCCGAAGGATATTTTTTCCAGCAGCGCCGGAGACGGCACCTGGGCCATCGCCTCGGGCGTTGCGATCGGCCAGATCGAGACGCGCGGTGCAGCACAGAAAACCACGTCATCATCGGAAGAACTGGCAATCGATGTGACGAGCGGAAAAATCCTCTGGCAGGTCACGCTCGGCAGCGGCAAGACCCCGCCGCGCAACAAGGATGCCGTCCCCACGGTCGTGGATACCGTGGTCTATACCGGCAGCCCGGTCACCCACACGGAGTATGCGATCGACGCCAGAACCGGTGCCGTGCTCTGGAACACACCGCTCAAGACCGGCATGAAGGCCGCGCCCACCGTGGTCGGCGATGATATCGTTCAACCGACCGGCTCAGGAAAAATCTTCACTCTCGACAAACGCACAGGCAAAATCCTGCATGTCTACGATCAGCATCAGGGCGGCTACGGTCCGCAGAATGCCGTCGTCATCGGAAACACCTGTTTCATCGGCACCAATGCCGGCGCGTTTCAGGCGATCCCGCTGACCAAACTCGGCATCCAGACGCAATGAACCGTCTCTCGTCTGAAGCTACGGCCTCACCAGAACATAGCCCTGCCCTACGAGGTCCAGGATTCGTGGCACACCGTAGGGAACCGGGTGCGCGCGCGGATTGAGTTCCGGCGTATGGCCGGTTCTGCGTCTGATCGTGTTGATCGTGTTCATGCACACATCGAATTCGACGCCCTGCGCGATCAGGCTGTCCACCGCGATGCGCTCCGGGCTGTTCGCATAAAGCAGGCTGACTCCCGGGCCGAAGGTGACGACGACGATCGCCGCCGTGTCCGGGTAGACCTTGAGAAAAGTGTTGGCCGTGCTGATGATCAGCCTCTGCTTCTCTATCGAGGCGTCGGATAGTTGCAGAACCAGCTTGTGCGTGGCGAAGGGGTTCTGGCCGGCTCGAGCCGATCCGGCGCTCACTGCGACGCCGGCCGTCAGCAGCCCGAACAGTGCCGCCCGCCTGCGCATCACACGGCGTAGCCCGGATTACCGGCAATGCCGAGCAGTTTCACCTGATTGGGTTTCGTGATCCTGATCGTCTTGTTCCGGCGCAAATTGGCCGCGACGACTTCCCAGACCGGTTTTCCGGTCTGCGGCAAGGTGACCGAAGCCCAGCTTGCGACCTTGTAGTTTTTGTTCGCCTCGACCGGCTTGCCATTGTCGAGCACCATGGCGGAAATCCGGTGGCCGATCAGCTTGCCCGGCGCGCAGGCGTAGTTCATTCCGCCGATCCGCACCATATCTCCGCCCTGCTGATAATACGGGTTCGGATTGAACAGGTTGTCGCAGACATCCTCCATCATCGCCTTGATCGCAGCCCCGGTCATCGTCTGGGTATAGGCCATCGGATAGGTGATCGCGGTTTCAGCCAGAAGATCGCCCATGGTGAAACCCGCCCCGGACAGGAAGGAATTTCCCCAGCGAAATCCGGGAGAAAACGCGATCTCGGCGTCCATCTCCGTGCGCAGCGCATCCATGATCACCTGATCGACAGAGCCGTAGAAATTGTTGCGCCGGTAGAGCAGGGTCTGCGTTTCGGCAAGCGTCTCGCCAAGCATCGCCTCGTGCGGCTTGCGCCATTTCTCGATCTCGGCGGCAACCGTTGCGTCCGGTTTGATCCTGTCGGCATAGATCGGCAGCAGCCGGTAATGCAGATCCTTGAGCTTGCCCTTCGCAAGGTCGAGATCGAGCACGGCGACGAA
>DASVGZ010000324.1:0-5904 GCA_036379275.1 Acidiphilium sp.
GCCACCGCTCCCGCGTTGGAGCTGACATAATTGGCCGCCTCCTCGGCGGCACGGAACAGCGCGCGGGCTTTCTGCAAGCTTTCGGCGTATTCGGCATCGGGGTCGGAATCGGCGACCACGCCGACACCGGCCTGAACGTAGAGGGTCCGGTCCTTGATCAGCGCGGTGCGCAGGGCGATGCAGGTATCCATCGTGCCGTTCGCCGCGAAATAGCCGATACAGCCGCCATAGAGCCCGCGCCGCGACGGCTCCAGTTCCTCGATGATTTCCATCGCCCGAACCTTCGGCGCCCCGGACAGCGTGCCGGCGGGAAAGCCGGCGATCAGGGCGTCCAGCGCGTCGGCATTCTTGCGAAGCCTGCCCTCGACGTTCGAGGAAATGTGCATGACGTGCGAAAACCGCTCGATCGCGAAGCTTTCGGTCACCTTGACCGAGCCGATCGTGGCGACCCGGCCCACATCGTTGCGCGCGAGATCGACCAGCATCAGGTGTTCGGCGCGTTCCTTCGGGTCTTCCAGAAGTTCGGCTTCCAGAGCGAGGTCTTCGGCACGGTTGGCGCCGCGCTTGCGGGTGCCGGCGAGTGGACGGATGGTGACGGTGTTCTCGCGCATCCTGACCAGGATTTCCGGGCTCGACCCCACGGCCTGGAACTCGCCGAAATCGAGAAAAAACAGGAACGGCGCGGGGTTGATCCGCCGCAGCGAACGATAGAAGGCGAAAGGTGGCAGCGTGTAGCTCTGGGCAAAGCGCTGGCTGGGCACCACCTGAAACACATCACCCGCCGCGATATACTCCTTGCCGCGCTCGACCATCGCCTTGAACTGCGGCTCGGTCATGTTCGACCGGGGTGGGCCGGCCGGCGCCGCCGAGCCGGTCATTTGCGGTGCGGGTCGGGCGAGCGCCGCCTCGGCGGCCTCGATCCGGGCGATCGCCGCAGCCCAGGCGATATCGACGGAAACGCCGCCCCCCGGATAGGCCGGCGCCGCGAGGGTAATCTCGTCGGTCACCGAATCGAAGATCGCGAACAGGCCGGGGCGGGTCAGCATCGCATCGGGGATGCCGAGAACATCGGGCTTCACCGCCGGCAACCGCTCCATCAGCCGGACCATGTCGTAGCCGAGATAGCCGACCAAACCGCCGGTCATCGGCGGCAGGTGTTCGGGCAGGTCGAGCCTGGTTTCCGCGATCAGGGCGCGCAGGCTGTCGAACGCCGCCCGGTCGTCGGGGGCGAAAGCATCGGGATCGGTCGCTGCGTCGCGGTTGATGCTCACCACGCCCTCATCGCAGCGCCAGATCAGGTCAGGCGCGAAGCCGATCACCGAATAGCGGCTGCGGGCAACCCCGCCCTCCACGCTTTCGAGCAGGAAGGAATGCGGTTGGCCATGGGCGAGCTTGAGAAAGACCGCGACCGGGGTGGTCAGATCCGCCGCGGCGACCCGCCAGACCAGCGCGCCACGCCCGGCTTCGTAAGCGGCGCGAAACGCGTGTTTCTGGTCGTTGACGGCGGCGTTCATGATGATCTCCTCAATCGCTGATCTGATGCAGCGCCTTGGCGTTGATGCTGACATGGTAACGGTTGCGCAAGGCGGTCGCATAGGCTTGCAGCACGCTGGTCTGCATTGCCTGATCGAGCCCGGCCTGCAGGTGGCTCATGGTCGCCGGGTCGCTGCCCGGTTTGGGTTCGGCGATCGCGGTCACCGTGGCGACGATGAATTCCTGCTCCGTCTCCACCATGGTCGGCTCGCCCTGCTTGAGGGTGAAGATGATCGGCAGCAACTTGGGCGGAACCCCGGCATCCGGCGCGGAACGGGTCATCGGCTGGCTGGTGACCACCGTCTCGCCGACGGCGGAAGCGGCGGTCGCAAGTGTCTTGCCGCCCTTCACCTCGGTCAGCAGCTTCGCCGCCGCGACCTCCTGCTGGCGCCGCACCTGATCTTCGGTCCAGCCGGCGAGAACCTGCGCCTTCACCTTCTCATAGGGCTTGAGCGCGGGCGGAATGACCTGTTCGACCGAAACCGCGTAGTAGCTGTCACCCGGGCCGGACTTGACCTGCGGCTGCGCTCCCTGCGGGGTTGCAAAAGCGGCGGCGACGATCGCCTTGCGCAGGTCGGTCGGGCCAGGAATCGGCGCCGGCTTGCCGTCATCGGTCATGCCCTGCGCATCCAGCTTACCCTCGACCGCAACGAGATGCAGATTGCCGGGCAGCTTGCTCAGCGGCGTGTCGCCGGCCAGGGCGTCCTGCAGCTTCGTGACGTTCTGATCCACCACATCGCGCGCCTTGCCGAGCTGGACCTGCGCCTTCACTTTCGCCGTGACGGCGGAAAGTGGCGCGGCACCGCCCGGAGTGGCTTTGGTCACCTTGAACACATAGGTTCCGAGCGCACCGGTCACCGGCGCGGAAACCTCGCCCTGCTTCGCCGCGAACACCGCTTTGGCGAGCCGGCCGGAGGGAAACTGGCCCCGGGTCGCGTCGGTGAAGGTCACCGCGGTCGCGCTCACCGCTGCGGCGGCCTTCTGGATCGCAGTCCAGTCCGCGCCCTTCTGCCACTCGGCGGCAAGAGAGGCGGCGCTCTTCGCATCCTCGGCGGTGATGATCTCGACCGTCCGCGTCGCGGTGGTGCCGAAGCTGGACTTTTCGGAGTCGTACTGGGCGGCGATCTCGGACTGGCTGACCGGCTGGTCGGGCGCGATCAGGGCGGGCGAGAGGATCACCACCCGGATTTTGCGCATCGTCGGGCTGGAGAACCGCTCGGGGTGATTGCGCCAATAGCGGCGCAGCACCGCATCGGCCGGTGGCGAAGGCGCGGTAGCCGCGGCGAACGGAAGCTGGACATACTGGATCGTCCGCTTCTGGCCGATATAGCTGAAGATCTGCCCGGTCAGCGGCTTCGGCGCGACAACGCCGGTGGTGATCGCCTGGATGATCTGGTCCGCGTTCAGGCTGCGCGCGATATCGGCCATGAACAGGTCGGGCGACAACTGATGCGCCGCAAGCACCTGGTTGAACGTTGTCTTGTCGAACTTGCCGTCCGGCCCGTTGAACACCGGCATCGAGAAAATCTGCTGACGCAGGGCTTCGGGCGGGGCGACCACGCCGAGACGCTTCGCGTCGAGCGCCATGGTTTCCTGATCGATCATGTCGCCGAGAACGCTGCCCGCATACAGACGGCGAACTCCCTGGCTGGGCTCGTGGCCATCATGCTTCTCGGCATAGGCGGTGATCTTCTGCTGATAGCCGCGACTGATCGCGCTCGCCTGAATGGCATGGCCGCCGACAGTCGCCACCGCGCCGCCCGAACCCGGCGTGGTGACGATATTGGACACGCCCCAGAAGACGAACACCGCAGCCAGCGCGGTGAAGAACGCACGGGCGATCCAGTTGTCCAGCAGCTTGCGGATCGAAGACAGCATCCGGTTGCAACCCCATTCAGCGAAAGCGGCGTCTTACCACGGGCGCCGCCGATTGCCACCCGGCCCGCCCTCGACTACCTGAACATCGTTCTCGGAGGAATGACGATGCGCCAGATGATCGCCGGCAACTGGAAAATGAACGGCACCCTTGCCGGGCTTTCTACCTATGCCTCGGCGCTGCGCCAGCGGCCCGAAGGGGTCGACCTTCTGGTCTGTCCGCCATTTCCGCTGATCCGCCCGCTGATCGATACTCTGAAGGAGTCCTTGGGTGATGCGGCCATCCCGGTCGGCGCGCAGAATTGCCACGCGAAACGCTCCGGCGCGCATACCGGCGACGTGTCGGCCGACCTGCTCGCCGAGCTTGGGGCGAGCCATGTCATTCTCGGTCATTCGGAACGGCGCGCCGACCACGCCGAAACCTCGGCCCTGGTGCGCGACAAGGCGCGCACCGCCACTGCCGCCGGGCTCACCCCGATCGTCTGCGTGGGCGAGACCGAGGCCGAGCACGATGCTGGAGAAACCGAAACGGTGGTGCGGGCGCAACTGGCCGACAGCCTGCCCGACGGGTTCGCCGGCCTGATCGCCTATGAGCCGATCTGGGCGATCGGCTCGGGCCGGACGCCGACCGAAGCTGAAATCGAGGCGGTGCATCGCGCCATCCGGCACGCTCTGGTCAGGCAACTCGGCCCGGCAGGCGCCGCGCTGCCGATTCTCTATGGCGGCTCGGTGAAACCCGCCAATGCAGCCACTCTTCTGCGCATTCCCGAGGTCGGCGGCGCGCTGGTCGGCGGGGCGAGCCTGAAGGCCGAGGATTTTCTCGCGATCGCCCATGCCGCGATTGCCAGTCCAGCCACGCGGGACTAGAAGGCGCCGTTCCTTCGAAAGAGACTCATGATTACCGTTCTGCTCGTCCTGGAAGCCTTCGTCACCCTTGCGCTGATCGGCGTTGTCCTGATCCAGCGCAGCGAAGGCGGCGGACTCGGCCTCGGCACCAGCCAGGGCATGGGCAGCTTCATGTCCGGACGCGGCACCGCCAACCTGCTGACCCGGGCCACGGCGGTTCTGGCAACCGTGTTCATGGTGCTTTCGCTGGTTCTGGCGCTGCTCTACCGGCATGGCAGCGGCAACAGCTCGGCCGAGTCGATCCTGAACGGACCCGTGCCGGCGGCGCAGACCGCGCCCGCACCGGCTCCGGCGAAGCCTGCTCCCAAGCCGGCCCCGGCATTACCGCCGATTCCGGGCGAATCCTCCACGACATCGAGTCAGCTTCCGGCGATCCCGGGCACCGCCGCGCCGACACCCGCGACACAAGCGCCCAAGCAAAACTGATATGATCCGGTCCAAATTCGGACGGCGCGGGCTTTTGCTCCGCGCCGCGCTCTGGTATGTCGGGATTCCATGACGCGGTATGTATTCATCACCGGCGGCGTGGTCTCCTCGCTCGGCAAGGGTATCGCCTCCGCCTCGCTTGGCGCGCTGCTTCAGGCGCGCGGCTATTCGGTCCGGTTGCGCAAGCTGGACCCCTATCTGAACGTCGATCCGGGCACGATGAGCCCGTATCAGCACGGCGAGGTGTTCGTCACCGACGACGGTGCGGAGACTGATCTCGATCTCGGCCATTATGAGCGCTTCACCGGGGTTCATGCCGCGAAGTCGGACAATGCGACCACCGGGCGGATCTATTCCGAGGTGATCGCGCGCGAGCGACGGGGCGACTATCTCGGCGCCACGGTCCAGGTGATTCCGCACATCACCGATGCGATCAAGACCGCCGTCCTCGCCGATACCGACGGGCTCGATTTCGTCCTGGTCGAGATCGGCGGCACGGTGGGCGACATCGAAAGCCTGCCCTTCCTCGAGGCGATCCGCCAGCTCGGCAACGAACTCGGCGCGGCTGCCGCGATGTTCGTCCATCTGACCCTGGTGCCCTACATTCCGAGCGCGGGCGAACTGAAGACCAAGCCGACCCAGCATTCGGTCAAGGAACTGCTCAATGTCGGCATCCAGCCGCAGATGCTGATCTGTCGCTGCGACCGGCCGATCCCCGATGGCGAGCGCCGCAAGATCGCGCTGTTCTGCAACGTGCGGCCCGAGGCGGTGGTGCCGGCGCTCGATGTCTCGACCATCTACGAGGTGCCGATCTCGTACCATCAGGCCGGGTTGGACCGCGAGGTGCTGCGCCATTTCAACCTGCCGCACGACGCGCCGCCCGACCTTTCGCGCTGGCGGCGCATCGTCGAGACCGTGCGGGCGCCGGAAGGCACGGTGAAGATCGCGGTGGTCGGCAAATATACCAACCTGCTCGACTCCTATAAGTCGCTCGGCGAGGCGCTGGCCCATGGCGGCATCGCCAACCGGGTGAAGGTGACGCTCGACTGGGTGGATTCGGAAGTGTTCGAGCAGCCGGGCACGGTCTCGCGGCTCGACGGGGTGCACGGCATCCTGGTTCCCGGCGGGTTCGGCGAACGCGGCTCGGAAGGCAAGATCGAGGCG
>DASVGZ010000325.1:0-14653 GCA_036379275.1 Acidiphilium sp.
GGCGCGACCGCGGCGGGCACGGACATCGATGCGGGTGGAATCCAGTATGTCGGTTCCGGCGCCGCGGTAACGTTTACGACCGTTTATGGCGGCGGCACCCAGCAGGTCGGCGGCAGCGCGACGTTCATCTATACCTATAGCGGCGGCACTCCCATCCCGGTCGATCTCAGCGGCGGCGTCGTTTCCAACACCAGCGTGACCGGCCCGATTTCCGGTGGCACCGGCTCGGGCGGCGTTGAACTTGTCAGCGATGGCGGGAAGACGGTCGGTACCAGCCTCGGCGATTATGGCGTGGAGCGGGTGTTTTCCGGCGGCGTCGCGAGCGGTACGGTGGTCGGCGCGGACAGTGTGCTGGCAACGACGCAGGGCGGCGCGGTTGCCAGCGGCACATTTGTCGGCAGCTCGGGTATGGAGCAGGTGCAGGGCACGGCCAGCGCTTCGCTGATCGGTAGCGGCGGTTTGCAGTATATTGCGTCCGGTGGCGTCGCGGTCGGCGCGACCCTGGATGGCGGTTCGCAGATCATCGGCGGATTCACATCGGGCGGCACGCTGGCTCCGGCGTCGGCGTCGGGCACCATCGTCAATTCAGGCGGCGCCGAATATGTCGGCTCCGGCGCCACGGTGAGCGGAACGGTCCTGAACAGCGGTGGCACCCAGCAGGTCGGCGGCACCACGAGTTTCACCTATTACCTGGGTCACGCGACCAGTCCCTCCGTCGTTTATCTCAGCGGCGGCGTGGTTTCCGGTACCTCGGTCAATGACGGGGCGCACCAGAATGTCGAGTCCGGCGGCACCAGCGTTGCCACGGCCATCACGAACAGCGGGGTCGAGACGGTTTTCGACAGCGGCACGGCAAGCGGCACCACCGTGAGCAGCGGTGGCGATCTGGTCGTGCAGTCGGGCGGTACGATCACCGGGACGGGTCTGCTGGCCGGCGGCACGATCGATCTGGCTTACGCCGCGTTTGCCAGCGGCGCCTCGGCGACGCTGGGCGGGAGCGATGTTCTGACCGTGCATGACGGCGCGTCCAGCTATACGCTCCAGATGGCCGGCGATTACACCGGCGAGTATTTTCACCTTGCGAACGACGGCAATGGCGGCACCGACATCACGGTGGATCATACGGCGTGCTACTGCCGGGGCACGCTGATCCTCACCGACCATGGCGAGGTTCCGGTGGAAGACCTCGAAATCGGCGACCGGCTGATCACTGTCTCAGGCGAAGCCCACCCGCTCAAATGGATCGGGCGTCGCAGCTATTCGGGAAGGTTCGCGTCCCACAACCGCGATGTCCTGCCGATCACCTTCAAGGCCGGCGTTCTGGATGGCGCACTGCCAAAACGCGATCTTCACGTCTCGCCACTGCACGCGATGTTTATCGACGACGTGCTGATCCCCGCCTTCCTTCTGGTCAACGGCACCTCCATCGTTCAGGCCGAGCGGGTCGATATGGTGGAATACTTCCATCTCGAACTGGAGAGCCACGACATCATCGTCGCCGAGGGCGCTCTGTCGGAAAGCTTCGTCGATGACGACAGCCGGGGCATGTTCCACAACGCAAAAACCTACGACACCCTCTACCCCGATGCCCCGCGTATCCCGGCCCGTTATTGCGCCCCCCGCGTCGAGGACGGCGAATTGCTCGAAGCCATCCGCAACCGCCTGCTCCGCCGCACGAACCAGCAACAGGCGGCATAGGGCAGATTGCTTCATCGAGGAGGCAGCGCGGACGGCTTCGCGCCGCCCGCTCCCCGCCCGAACCCGTCGGGCGAGGCAACGGGCGCCGGCGACCGAAACCGTCAGCGGTGGGTGATCTCGCTCACCAGGAAGTCGCGGAACACGCCGACCCGCTTGGAATTCCGCAATTCCTCCGGATAGACGAAATACATGTCGATCTTCGGGGTTACCGCATCGGGCAGGACCCGGACCATCCCCTCCATGTTTTCCGCGAGATAGTCCGGCACCGCGCCGATGCCCAGCCCGCTCTTGATCGCGACCAGCATCGCCTGAAGCGAGTTGACCTCGAGTGCGCCGGTGCGGGGCAGGGCATCGTCGGAGCGGCCGAGCGAGGCGAGCCAGTTGACGTTCTGCACCGGCGGCTTGCGGTCGCCGAACAGGATCAGCCGGTAGCGGTCGAGATCCTCGGCCCGCTGGGGCAGGCCGCCGGCGGCGGCGATGTATTCGGCATCCGCCCAGATCTGCCAGTGGATTTCGCCGAGCGAGCGCTGCACCAGATCGGGCTGGCGCGGCGCGTGCATCCGGATCGCGACATCGGCCTCGCGCATCGCGAGGTCGAGATCGGTATCGTCGAGCAGGAGCGTCATGCTCACGTCGGGATACTGGCGGAGGAATGATTTCAGCCGGGGCGCGAGCCAGGCGACGCCGAAGCTGTGGGTGGTGGTGACCTTCAGCCGGCCGGCCGGCCGCTCCTTGCTCTCGGCGAGCAGGGCCTCGGTCATCGCCAGCTTGGCGAACACCTCGCGCACCGTGCGGTTGAGCTGTTCGCCCTGCTCGGTCAGGATCAGCCCCCGCGCATGGCGGTGAAACAGCGGCACCGACAGCGCTTCCTCAAGCGCCGAAATCTGCCGCGACACCGCGGATTGCGACAGGTTCAGCGTATCTCCCGCATGGGTGAAGCTGCCGGCCTCGGCGACCGCGTGAAACACGCGCAGTTTGTCCCAGTCCATATTGTTCCCCGTCACGATCTGCGTTCCTTTCGCGGCCCGGCGTCGGGTCGCCGCGATCTTGATGTTTTCATTACACTCACGCCGCGCATGGTTCCAGCACGGCGTGTCCGGCGACGAATTTTTCGGCTTCCAGCGCCGCCATGCAGCCTGATCCGGCGGCGGTGACCGCCTGGCGGAAGATGCGGTCCTGCACGTCGCCGGCGGCGAATACGCCCGGGACCGAGGTTTTCGTGCTGCCGGGCACGGTCGCGATATAGCCGTCCCGGTCCATGTCGAGCTTGCCGCGGAACAGGGCGGTCGCCGGGTCGTGGCCGATCGCGACGAACACGCCGTCCACCGCGATCTCGCGCACCGCCCCGGTGCGGACATGGCGCAGCCGCGCGCCGGTGACCACGGGCGGCGTGCCCGCGCCGGTGATGTCCTCGACCGTGTGGTCCCAGACGATTTCGATTTTCGGGTTGGCGAACAGCCGGTCCTGCAGGATTTTTTCCGCCCGCAGCTCGCCGCGCCGGTGGATCAGGGTGACGTGGCTGGCATGATGGGTGAGGTAGAGCGCTTCCTCGACCGCGGTATTGCCGCCGCCGACCACGGCCACCGTTTTTCCCCGGTAGAAAAACCCGTCGCAGGTCGCACAGGCGGAAACTCCGGCGCCCTGAAACCGCTGTTCGGCGGGAAGGCCGAGCCAGCGGGCCTGGGCGCCGGTGGCGATGATGATGGAGTCGGCGAGGTAGAGCGCGCCGGAATCGCCGGTCGCGCGGAACGGGCGGGTGGTGAAATCGACCGAGGTGACGATATCGTATTTCACCATGGTGCCGACATGGACGGCCTGTGCCGCCATCTGCTCCATCAGCCACGGGCCCTGGATCACATCGGCGAAACCGGGGTAGTTTTCCACATCGGTGGTGATGGTGAGCTGGCCGCCCGGCTGCAGCCCGGCCACCAGAACCGGCCTGAGATTTGCGCGCGCCGCATAGATCGCCGCCGTGTAGCCGGCCGGTCCGGCGCCGATGATGAGCACCTGCGTCTCGATCGTCTGCTGGCTCGTTTCCTGGAGTTCAGCCATATCTTTCGTCACCAATCCGGTTTTCCGCCCGTCACCGAGTTCCGCCGCGCCCGCCGGTCACCGGAGCAGAATGGCGGTTCCGGGAAGCAAGGCGCAGTTACGATTTTATCATATCGAGGTTATGTCGCGTTGCACAAGACGCTTTATGTCGCAAAAGCGCCACTCATTTCACCGGCAACGATTTCGGGCAACGATCTTGCGCGCATTCACAGGGACACGATATGCAATTATATTGCGTCAATAACTCTGATCCTGGTGATATCATGCCGCCTGTTCCGGCCCCGTTGAACCCGACGACAAGTCTCAACCCGACCGCGCCGCGTTCCGCCGATCTGCCCCAGCTCGACGATATCGACCGTCGCATCCTGGCCGAATTGCAGGAAAACGGGCGAATGACCAATGTCGAACTGGCGAGCCGCGCCGGAATTTCGCCGCCGCCCTGCCTGCGCCGGGTGCGCAGGCTGGAGGAAGCCGGGCTGATCCGGGGCTATCACGCCGAGACCGATCCGCAGAAACTCGGCTGGCAGATCCAGTTTTTCGCGGTCGTGGGGCTCGACAGCCAGCACCAGAGCGTGCTGGCGGCGTTCGAGACGCTGGTCTCCACCTGGGAGGAACTGCGCGAATGCCACATGATTCGCGGCGGCGGCGATTTCCTGATGAAATTCGTCGCGCGCGACGCGGCGCATGAGAACCGGCTGACCGAGCGGCTGATTTCGGCACCCAATGTCGCGCGGGTGCAGACCCTGCAGACCATCCGCACCAACCGGATTCTGGCCGGCGTGCCGATCTAGCGGCTCTAGCGGCGTCTGGCCATGGATGAGGCGAAGGTCATCACCCGCGCCGTCGGGCTGAACCCGCGCGATCTTTACAGCGAGGATCAGGACCGGGTCCGGCGCGACCTCGCGGCGCTCAAGGCGATCGCCGGGGCGGACCCTCCGGCCTGACCGCTGCGAGGAATTCCGGCGGGAATTTCGAAAACCGGCTCCCGGGGTTTATACTCCCGCCATGAGTGATACGCGTCATGGCTTCGGCCGCTCCGACTGGTACGCGATCGGCGCGGTCGTGATCGCGGGGGTGGCGATCGACCTCGCCTGCCGACTGATCCCCGCCGATCTGCCGATGATCGCGCCGTTCGTGTTCAATATCCCGATTTTCGCCGGATGCTGGCTGTTCGCCTTCTGGTACGGGCGCGGGCTGGTTCGCGCGCCGGCGGAGGCGCGTCCGGCCACCTGGCGGATTTTGTGCTGTTTCGTCGGCATCGTCGCGATCTACGTGGTGGCGCAGACCAGGTTCGAATACGCCGCCCAGCACATGTTCCTGCTCAACCGGGTGCAGCAGATGACGCTCGGCGTGTTCGGGCCGTTCCTGATCGCCTTCGCCTGGCCGCGTGACACCCTGGCGCGTGGAATGCCGGCGGGGCTGGTGGATTTTTTCGCGAGCCGGGCGGTTCAGGCGCCGCTTTCGGTGCTGCGCCATCCGGTGGTTGCCGCGATCGTGATGCTCGCGGTGACCGAGGTGTGGGTGATTCCGGCGGTCGATTTCGTCTCGATGCTCGACCCCGGCCTGTATGCGGTGATGAACCTGTCGATGATCGCGGCGGGGTTGCTGTTCTGGCTGGTGGTGCTCGACCCGAGGCCGCGCCCGGCCTGTCCCTATTCCTATTTCGCGCGAATGGCGGCCGGATTCCTGACCATGTTCCCGCAGATCGGGGTCGCGGCGTGGATCGCCCTGTCGCAGACCAGTTTCTATGATTTCTACGCGCTGTGTGGCCGGCTCTATCCCTCGATCTCGCCGCTGCACGACCAGTTGATCGGCGGCATGATCCAGTGGATTCCGCCGGGAATGCTGAACACGGCGGTTCTGTTCGTTCTGCTCCATGCCTTGCGCAAGCAGGACGAGAAAAAATCCCGCGAGATGGTGATTCCGCCCGGAGCGAAGGTGATCGAGGCGAAGTGGACCGGGCGGTGACGGGCGAATAACGCGCCCGCAGGGTACGAAATAACTCTTTTCCTTGTGACAATGGAACCGTGATTGCGGGCAACGCCGCGTCAAGACTGCTGTCTTGCGGATGACGGCCGGGCGTTCCGTTTCGGCACGATCCGCCCCGGATTTTGTGCAGCGCGACATCGAATTGCGTTGACAGGGTGAAGTCGGCCTGATTATTTCATCATTGACTATAGAAATAATCATTGCTGGAGGAGAGCGGAGCCCGCCCGATGAGAGAGACCGCACCGAAATCCGTGGCCGATGACGCCGATCTCGCGACCCGCGCCGCGTGGCTGTATTACGAGGCCTCGCTGACCCAGGCGGAAATCAGCGCCGAGTTGCGCGTGCCGCCGGCCAAGGTGCAGCGCCTGATCGCGCGGGCGCTGCGCGACGGGCTGGTGCGGATTCTGATCGAGGGCGATCTCGCCGGCTGCATCACCCTGGAACGGGCGATCGCCGCACAGCACAAACTCGACTTCTGCCGGGTGGTGCCGGCACTGCCGGGAAGCGGCGGGCTGTTTTCCGCGCTCGGCCGGGCGGCGGCGTCCTATCTGCGTGATGCGTTCGAGCGGCGCCAGCACAAGGTGGTCAGCATCGGCCATGGCCGCACTCTCGCCGCCGCGGTCGAGCATCTGCCACGCATCGAGCGTCCGGATCTGACCGTGGTGTCCGCGCTCGGCGGGGTGCCGCGCCGGGTCGGCGCCAACCCGTTCGACGTGGTTCACGCGCTCGCCGAGAAAACCGGCGCATCCGCCTGGTTCCTGCCGGTGCCGTTCTACGCCAATGACGAGGGCGATCGCGCGGTTCTGCTCCGCCAGCGCGGCGTCGCCGAGGCGCTGCGTATCGCCGGGCAGGCGAGCCTGTTCGTGCTCGGCATCGGCGAGGTGCGGGAATCCGCCTATCTCTGCGAAAGCGGCATGATTTTGCCCGAGGAAATCGCGCGCGTGCAGAAGGAAGGCGCGGTCGCCGAAGCTTATGGCACGTTCTACGACCGGGAGGGCCGGAAGGTCGCGACCGACCTGCACCAGAGGGTGATCGCCGTTGCGCCCGAGGCAATGCGCGGCCGCGAGGTTCTGGTGGTCGCCGGCGGTATCGAGAAAGCCGGGGCGCTGCGGGCCATGCTGAAAACCGGACTGCCGACCGCGCTGGTCACCGACGAGGCGACGGCGCGGTGTCTCGCCGCGCCGGATGGCGCGCGTGCGGCCGCCGACTGAGGCGGTTCAATATCAACCAGAAGCCAGAACGGGAGAAACCATGAACGACAAGATCAAGGATACCGCGAAGGAGTGGCTCGCGGGGGGCATGAGCCGGCGGGGGTTCGGCAAGCGGATGGCCGGTCTCGGCGTTGGCGTGGCGGCGGCGAATTTCGCGCTGGGCGGCGCGGCGACCGAGGCCCTGGCCGCGGATTTCGACTGGCAGGCACACAAGGGCAAGACGCTGCGGCTTCTGCTCAACAAGCATCCCTACGCCAATGCGATGATCGCCGATCTCGCGCATTTCAAGGCGCTGACCGGAATCGACGTGCAATACGACATCTTTCCGGAGGATGTGTATTTCGACAAGGTGACGGCGGCGCTGTCGTCGCATTCCAGCCGCTACGACGTGTTGATGACCGGAGCTTATCAGACCTGGCAGTACGGGCCGGCGAAATGGCTGGTCGACATGAAGCCGTATTTGCAGGACGCGACCAAAACCGCGCCGAACTATGACTGGAACGGCATCATCGCCAATCTGCGCGCCTCCGACGCATGGTCCGGCGTGCCGGGCGAGGCGCTGGGCAGCGCAAGCGCGAAGCAATGGGCGGTGCCGCTCGGGTTCGAGCTGTACAATGTCAGCTACAACAAGCGCCTGTTCGACAAGATGAAACTGGAGCCGCCGAAGAATCTGCCGGACATGATCGAGATCGGCAGCAAGATCACCAGGGATGCCGGCAACGGGATTTATGGCGTTTCGGTGCGTGGCAGCCGGTCGTGGGCGACGATCCATCCCGGCTATCTGTCGACCTACACGAATTATGGCGCGAAGGACTTCGATGTCAGCGGAACGACGCTGACATCGGCGGTGAACTCCGCGCAGTCGAAGGCGATGAACAAGCTCTGGGTCGAGATGATCCAGAAGGCAGGACCGCCGAACTGGGCGACCTATACCTGGTACGAGGTGGCGCAGGATCTCGGCGCCGGCCGCTGCGGCATGATCTACGACGCCAACATCATCGGGTTTTTCGAGAACAGCCCGGGCAACAAGGAATCCGGCCATATCGGCTATTCCGCGTTCGTGCCGAATCCGGACATGAAGCAGTCGACCTCCAATGTCTGGATCTGGTCGCTCGGCATCAGCAGCTTCTCGAAGGAGAAGGATGCTTCCTGGTATTTCATCCAGTGGGCGAGCGGCAAGAATTTCGGCATCTTTGGTGGCGTCAAGCAGGAACTGGTCGATCCGGTGCGCGAGACCACCTGGAAGGATCCCGCGTTCAAGGAGCGGCTCGACAACGGATATCCGGGTTTCTACGAGGCGTTCGAGCAATCCCTGCCGGGCGCGAAAATCTACTTCACGCCCCAGCCGCTGTTCTTCAACGTCACCACCGAATGGGCGGCATCGCTCCAGCAGATGGTGGCGAAGCAGGTCAGCGTCGATAACGGACTCGACAAGCTTGCGGCCCATATCGACCGTGAAATGAAAAGCGCGGGCATCTGAGGCCGCGGCGGTGGTGCCGCGCGGAACGTCTCCCCGACCGCGCGGCACCCGATCCGCCTGATTTTTCCTGGAACCTGACCGATGAGCGATATCGCGACCCGTCCCGATCTGATCGTGGCAAAGCCGGTACGACGGCGGGCCAACCTGCTGCCCTATCTGCTCAGTCTGCCGGCGCTGATCGTGTGCATCGGCGTCCTGATCCCGTTCTTCACCGCCGTGTGGTACAGCCTCGAAGCCTATAACATGGCGTTTCCGTCGGGGCGGCATTTCATCGGCATCGGCAACTATATCGACCTCTTCACCAGCGGGGAGTTCTGGCACACCGTCGCCCTGTCGATGATCTACATGGCGGCGAGTGTCATTCTCGAACTGCTGCTCGGCCTCGGCGTCGCGCTTCTGCTGCGTGAGCGGACGAAACTCAACAATGTCATCTCGGTCGCGCTGTTGATGCCGCTGATGGTGGCGCCGATCATCGCCTCGCTGATCTGGAAGCTGATGACCAACCCGACCTTCGGCGTCTATGCCTGGGTGGTCGACAGTTTCGGTCTTACCGGCTTTCACTGGGCATCGAGCCCGGGCACCGCGATGTTCACCGTCGTGCTCATCGATATCTGGGTGAACACGCCGTTCATCATGATCCTTCTGCTCGCCGGGCTGCGCAGCCTGCCGACCCAGCCGTTCGAGGCGGCGAAGCTCGATGGCGTTCCGGCGCGCTTCGTGTTCTTCCGCATCACATTGCCGATGCTGATGCCCTACATCATCACCGCGACCCTGTTCCGGATGCTTTCGGCGATCCAGGAATTCAGCATCGTCTACGGGATGACCCAGGGCGGACCGGGCAACTCGCTCATGCTGTTCCAGTTGCGCTCGTATATCGACTTCTACCAGAACACCAATGTCGGCCGCTCGGCGGCGATCCTGATGGTTCTGTGGGCGATCACCTTCGTCCTGTCGAAGCTTTTCGTGAACCAGTGGCACGCCATGCGTGCGCGGAGCAATCCCGGTGCGTAACCCCGTCCTGAAAGCCCTGCGCGTCATTGCGCGCATCGTGATCGTGCTGTTCTTCATGTTCCCGATCTTCTGGATCGTGCTCATGTCGTTCCAGACCAACGCGCAGATCCTGACACTGCCGCCCAGCCTGATCTTCAAGCCGAGTCTTGCAAATTATGTCACGCTGATTACCGGGCATCTGCAAACCTCGGTGGGAACGCTCGATGTCGCGTTCCTGCAGAATCTCGGGAATTCGCTGATTCTCTCGGTCGGTGCGGTGATCGTCTCGCTCGTGCTCGGTGTGCCGGCGGCCTATGCCTTCGCACGGTTCAGGTTCCGCCTCGGCGAGGACATGGCGTTCACCCTTCTGTCGCTGAAATTCGCGCCGGCGCTTCTGGTGCTTCTTCCGCTGTCGCTCGAATTCCAGATGGTCGGCCTCGACAACACCTATATCGGGCTGATCTGGATCTACCAGCTCATCACCCTGCCGCTGATCCTCTGGATCGTGCGCGGCTATTTCGAGGATGCCAGCCCCGATATCGAGTACGCCTACCGGGTCGATGGCCATTCCTGGCTGAAAGGGTTTCTGAAAATCGCGATTCCGCTGGCGCGGCCAGGCATCGCGGCCGCCGGGCTGCTCGCCTTCATCTTCGCCTGGAACAATTTCATCTATGCGCTGGTGCTCGCCTCGGGCGACAAGCAGCCGGTGACAGTGGGGGCACTGGCCTTCGTCACCGCCTCCGGCATCCAGTACGGCCAGATCGCGGCGGCGGTGGTGCTGTCGATCATCCCGACCCTCGCGATCGCGCTCTACGCGCAGCGCTGGCTGGTCGAAGGCCTCAGCCTTGGAGCGGTGAAGGGATGAACGCGCTCGACGTTTCCGCGCTGTCGGTCAGTTACGGCGCCAACGAGGTTCTGCGCGACGTGGCCCTCGATGTCCGGCCGAGCGAGCGGGTGGTGCTGTTCGGTCCATCCGGCTCCGGCAAGACGGTGATGCTCCGCGCGATCGCGGGGCTTGAGCCGGGCGCGATCGGGCGGATCGTGCTCGCCGGACGCGACGTGTCGCTGGAGCCGCCCGAGGCGCGGCGTCTCGGCATGGCGTTCCAGAACTTCGCACTCTATCCGCACATGCCGGCGCGCGAGAACATCGCGAGTCCGCTCCGCGCGCAGAAGCTCGGCGCCGGGGCGATCGAGGCGAAGGTACGGGCGGTCGCCGAACTTCTGAAGATCGACCATGTGCTCGATCATTTTCCGCGCCAGCTCTCGAACGGGCAGAAGCAGCGCACCGCGCTGGCGCGCGCCCTGGTGGGCGAGCCGAAGCTGATCCTGTTCGACGATCCGCTGCGCAACGTCGATGCCAAATTGCGCTACGAGATGCGGATCGAGCTGCCGCGCCTGCTGGCCCGGCGAGAAACGGCGGCGATCTACGTGACCCAGGATTTCCGCGAGGCGATGGCGATCGGCGACCGGGTCGCCGTGCTGATCGGCGGCGCGATCGTGCAGTTCGCGCCGGCGGATGTCGTCTACGACCGACCGGCGACCCTCGCGATCGCGCGGCTGTTCGGCGATCCGCCGATGAACCTGATCCCGGCGCGCGGCGAGGCGCATGGCGCGGGCGTGCGGGTCCATGCGGCGGGGCTGGCGTTCGGCTTCGATGCGAAACCGCCGGAAGAGCCGGTGTTCGGCATCCGGCCCGAGGCGGTCACACTGTCCGCCGGCAAGGCGCCGGGACGGGTCGCGGCGCAAGTCGTCGCGGTGACACCGATGAACGAGCGGTACCTGGTCCTGCTGCGCACCGATGACGGCACCGAACTGGTAGCGAGCCACGATGCGCCGCCGCCGGGCGCCGATCTCTGGATCGGCGTGGAGCCGGGGCGCGGCGCCCTGTTCGACGCCGCGACCGGTCTCGGCGTCGCCTCGTCGTCATCCGCCGAGGAGATCGCGGCATGAGTCTCGACCTCGCATCGGTCAGCAAGGTTTACGGCGAGGGCTCGCGCCATCCGGTCCATGCGGTGCGCACGATGGATCTCGCGGTCGGCGACGGTGAGATCATCGCGCTGCTCGGTTCGTCCGGCTGCGGCAAGACCTCGACTCTCCGGATGATCGCCGGGTTCGAGACGGTGAGCAGCGGCGCCATCCACCTCGCCGGACGGCGGATCGACGATTTGCCGCCGGCCGAGCGGCGGGTCGCGATGGCGTTCGAGGGCTACGCGCTGTACCCGCCGCTGACCATCGCCGAGAATATCGGCTTCGCGCTGCGCGGCGATCGCAGCCAGGCAGCGAACGCTCCGGCGCAGGTCAGGGAAATCGCGGAGCTTCTGGAAATCGGGCCGATCCTGAGCCGAAGGCCGGCCGGACTCTCGGGCGGGCAGCAGCAGCGCGCTTCGCTCGCCCGCGCGCTGATCCGCAGCGCCGACCTGCATCTGCTCGACGAGCCGATGGGTCAGCTCGAACCGCAATTGCGCGCGGTGCTGCGCGGGCGGGTGAAGGCGCGCATCAAGGAGCGGGGTTATACCGCGGTTCTGGTCACCCACGATCAGGGCGAGGCGAATGCGATGGCCGACCGGATCGCGGTGATGGAAGCGGGAGAGCTGCAACAATACGGAACGCCCGCCGAGCTGCGCGACCGGCCGGCGAACCTGTTCGTCGCGACATTTTTCGGCGAGCCGCCGATGAACACCCTGCCCGGCATCGTCACCGAGGGCGGCTACGATGCGCTCGGCGCGGATGGCGCGGTCGCGCTCGAAATCGGGCTGACGGTGCCACACCGGCTCGCCGCCGGGCGGCGCGTGGTGCTCGGACTCAGGCCGCATCGGCTGCATCTCGGGCGCGGCGACTATCGGGGCGTCATCGTTTCCAACCAGTGGCTCGGCGATCAGGCACATGTCGCGATCGAGGCGGCGGGAAAGATGCTGATCGGCATCCACCCGGAGCGCCTTGCCGAGCGGGTCGGCGAGACTGTCGGGTTCGGTTTTGATTCCGGCGATCTGCACGTGTTCGACGCGGAGAACGGCGTGGCGCTGGCGCATGGAGGCGTCGCATGAACCGCAAACCGGTGATGATCGCGCTGGATGCCGGCACCTCGATGCTGAAGGCGGTGGCGCTCGGGCTCGACGGCGAACCGGTCGCGATCGAAAGCCGCGCCAATGTCTACCGGGAATCGCCGGGAGGCGGTGCCGAGCAGGACATGGCGCTGACCTGGAGCAATGCCGCGGCGACGATCGGGGCGCTGGTCGAGCGGATCGATGGCGCCGAGGTGACGGGGCTCGCGGTGACCGGACAGGGCGACGGCACCTGGCTGGTCGATGCCGATGGTGCGCCGGCCGGTCCGGCGCTTCTGTGGCTCGACGGCAGGGCCGGACGAATCGTCGAGCGGATCAGGAACAGCGAGGCGGGGCGCAGGCATTTCCGCGAGACCGGCACCGGGCTCGCCGCCTGCAACCAGTCCGGCCAGTTGCTCTGGCTCGCGGAAAACCGGCCCGGCCAGATCGCCCGCGCCGCGACCGCGATGCACTGCAAGGACTGGATCTATTTCAACCTGACCGGCGAGCGGGCGACCGATCCGTCCGAAGGCAGCTTCACCTTCGGTTCCTGGCGCACGCGCGGCTATTCCGACGTGACGATCGCGGCACTCGGGGTGGAGAGATTCCGCCATCTTCTGCCGCCGATCGTCGATGGCGTGCGGACCCATCACAAGCTGGGCGAGGGGCCGGCGCGCCGCCTCGGGCTGACGCCGGGTCTTCCGGTGACACTCGGTTATCTCGACGTGGTGTGCAGTGCGCTCGGCGCCGGAATCTACGGCACCGGCGAGGATTGCGGCGCCGCGATTCTCGGCAGCACCGGCATCAATATGCGACTCGCCGATGACGATTTCGAACATCCGGCGGATGCGCCGATGAGCGGATTTCGTTTCGCTTTTCCGGTGCCGGGCAAGACCGCGCTGGTGCAATCCTCGATGGCGGCGACTCTGAACATCGACTGGCTGGTCGGCATCGCCGATCAGGCGGTGCGGCTGACGGGGCATGAGCCGGACCATACGGCGATGCTGGCGGCGCTCGACACTGCGGTGTTGGCGGCGTCTCCCGCGCAGGCGATGTATCACCCGTATATCTCGGCGGCCGGCGAACGCGGACCGTTCACCGAGGCGCGGGCGCGGGCGAGCCTCGCCGGGTTCGATCGCGGGCTCGACCTGCCGGGGCTGATGCGCACGGTCTATGAAGGGCTCGCGCTTGGTGCGGCCGACTGTTTCGCCGCGATGGGCGGCGCGCCCGCGATCATCAGCATCACCGGCGGAGCGTCGCGCTCGGTGGCGATGCGCGCGATTTTCGCGGCCATGGTCAACCGGAAGGTGCGGATCATCCGCGAGCATGGCAGCGGCGCGCTGGGGGCTGCGATGATCGCCGCCGTTTCGCTCGGGATCATGCCCGACATGGCGGAATGTGCGCGGCGCTGGGTTGCACCGTTGCTCGGCGAGATCGAGGCACCGGATGCCGAGCTCGCGGGGCTCTATGCTCCGCTGCACGAAATCTATCGGGACGCGCGCGGCACGATGACCGGATTCTGGCAGGGATTCGGGCGGTTTCAGGAGGCACGGCATGGCGGATGAGGTGCGCGACTGCGCGGTGATCGGCGATAATTTCATGCGCCCCGAGCGGTTCGAATCGGCGATCCGCACGCGCTGCGGCGATGCGGTCGCGCTGCGCAGCATGGCGCTGCCCTGGCCGGACGAGCCGATGGAGCACGGCTATGCGAAGCCGGGCATGGACGGGCTGAAGGAATATCAGGGCGACCCCGATGAAATCGCCAAATTCGTTGGCAATGCCGAAATCCTGGTGACCCATCTTGCGCCGGTTTCCGCACCGATGCTGGAGAAAATGACGCGACTCAGGCTGATCGCGGTTTCGCGCGGCGGGCCGGTGAATATCGACATGAAGGCGGTGAAGTCGCGCCAGATCCGGGTAGTCAACACGCCGGGGCGCAATGCCGGCGCGGTCGCCGAATTCACCATCGGCGCGATTCTGGCGCAGACGCGGTTGATCGGCACCGGGCACGACTCGCTGCGCCGGCACGACTGGCGCGGCGATCTCTACCGCGCCGACCGGACCGGGCGGGAATTGTCGGAACTGACCGTCGGCGTGGTCGGCTACGGCCATATCGGCACCCGGGTGGTGCGGCTTCTGAAACCGTTCGGCTGCCGGATTCTGGTGCATGACCCGTATGTCGAGCTGTCGGC
>DASVGZ010000326.1:0-2842 GCA_036379275.1 Acidiphilium sp.
GGTTCGAACAGGTGGCGACGGATGTCGTCGGGGATGCCGGCCCCGTTGTCGCGCACCGCAAGCACGATCGGCAGGTTCGGCTGGCCGCGCGCGGGCGAGGTGGTCAGCCGGACGCCGTGCTGAAAGCCGGTGAGGAGATGGATTTCGCCATCCTGCCGCCCGGTTTCCGCGATCGCCTCGGCGGCGTTCTTGACCAGGTTGAGCAGGAGCTGGATCAACTGGTCGCGGTTGCCGAGCACCGGCGGCAGCGACGGGTCGTAGGTTTCGGTGAAGCGGATGCGCGCGGCGAAGCCTTGCAGGGCGAGCTTGCGGACATGTTCGAGCACGCGATGGATGTTCACCGCCTGCACATCGAGCTTGCGGTCGCCGAACATTTCCATCCGCTCGACCAGGGCGCGGATGCGGTCGACCTCGTCGCGGATCAGAACGGCGAGTTCGCGGTCGGCGGGAGCGGCGTTGGCCTCCAGAAGCTGGGCGGCGCCGCGAATGCCCGAGAGCGGGTTCTTCACCTCGTGGGCGAGCACGGCGGCCATGCCGGTGATGCTGCGCGCGGCGTTGCGGGCGGACAATTGCTGGTCGAGCGCGCGGGCGGCGGAGCTGTCCTGCAAGGTGACGACCACATGGCCCGGGGCATCGGCGACCGGGGCGGCCTGGAGCGAGACGCCGCGCCGCGCGAGGCGGGGGCTCTCGATGACGAGATCGTGCTCGGCGATGGTGACATCGTCGCGCCGGGCGCGGTCGAGCACCATGAACACCGGGTGGTCGGCGGGCAGGAGGTCGTGCAGCGGCTTGCCGTTGAGGAACGAGGCCGAGGAGCCGAACATCTCCTCGGCGGCGTAGTTGACGAACAGGAACCGGTCATCGGTGTCGAGTTCGATCACCGCGAGCGGCAGGGAATCGAGCAGTCTGTCGGCCTCGGCGGGGGCTTCGGATCGCCGGGCGATTGCCGGTGCGCGGCGGCGGAAAGCGCCACCCGCTCCGCTCATGCGGCCTCCCGCACCGGGTCCTGCTGGGCGATCGCGCGGTCGTAGAGCCGGGCGATCAGGGTTTCGACGGCGGCGGAATCGTCCAGCCGGTTGACCTCGGCGCGGAATTCCGCCGAACCGGGCAGGCCCTTCGCGTACCAGCCGATATGCTTGCGGGCGATGCGCAGCCCGGCCTGTTCGCCGTAATGCGCGCGCATCGCGCGGTAATGGCCGAACAGGATATCGCGCTGGGTCAGGAGATCGGGGGCCGGAATCCGCCGCCCGGTGGTGAGATAGCAGCCGAGCTGGGCCGGGAACCACGGCCGGCCATAGGCGCCGCGCCCGACCATCACCCCGTCCGCGCCGGAGCGGGCGAGCGCGTCGACCGCCTGCTCCTCGGTGCCGATATCGCCGTTGGCGATTACCGGGATCGAGACCGCGTTCTTGACCTCGGCGATGAAATCCCAGTCCGCGGTGCCTTCGTAGAATTGCTGGCGGGTGCGGCCATGCACCGTGACCATGACGATGCCGGAGTCCTGGGCGATTTGCGCGAGGCGCGGCGCGTTCAGGCTCTGGCGGTCCCAGCCCATGCGCATTTTCAGTGTCACCGGAACGTCGACGGCACGCGCCGTCGCTTCCAGGATGCGCGCGGCCTGAACCTCGTCGCGCATCAGGGCGGAGCCGGCCATCTGGCCGACCGCGACCTTGCGCACCGGGCAGCCGAAATTGATGTCGATCAGGTCGGCGCCACGGCCGACCGCGATGCGCGCCGCCTCGGCCATCGCCTCGGGCTCGCAGCCGGCGAGCTGCACCGAGGACGGCCCGCCACCGCCGACCACCTCGGCCATCCTGAGGGTCGCAGCGTTCTCGCGGATCATTGCCCAGGACGCGATCATCTCGGAAACCACCATGCCCGCGCCCATTTCCCGGACCAGCCGGCGGAACGGCAGGTCGCTGACGCCGGACATCGGCGCGAGGATCACCGGAATGTCGATGGTGACCGTGCCGCGCCGCCCGGCGAGGGTGATCGGCTTGAGTTTCGGGATGGAAGGCAGGTCCGTGCTCATGATTTAAGCACTACAGGGCCGGGCATTGACGCGCAATCGTTCAATCGTCAAAGCCGCACCGTACCGTGTCTCGCCGGTGGTCGTTCCGCCGGCCCCGCGCCCGGAGGAGTTTATGGACCTGAAATCGCTCATCGCCGCCGGTGCGCTGCCGCTCGTCGGCACCGGATTCGACGTTCATGTGCTGGAGGCGGGGCGCAAGCTGATCCTGTGCGGGGTCGAGGTTCCGCACGAGAAGGGACTCGCCGGCCATTCGGACGCCGATGTCGGCATCCATGCCCTGTGCGATGCGATTTACGGTGCGATGGCGGAGGGCGATATCGGCCGGCATTTTCCGCCGGGCGAAGCCACCTGGAAGGACGCCGATTCCGCGCGGTTCCTGCGCCATGCGGCGGAACTGGTCGCGGAAAAGGGCGGGGCGATCGTCAATGCGGATATCACCCTGATCTGCGAGCGGCCGAAGATCACGCCCCATGCGCCGGCGATGCGCGCGCGGCTCGCCGGGCTGATGGGGATTCCGGTCGAGCGGGTTTCGGTAAAGGCGACGACAAGCGAGCGGCTCGGCTTCACCGGGCGCGGCGAGGGCATCGCGGCGCAGGCCGCCGCGATGGTTCTGCTCCCGCTCTGATGGTGGTGATTCAGGCTCCGGCCAGCGCGGCCGCGAGTTTGTCGAACGAGCCGCCGGGGCCGGTCCAGCCCTTGTCGTAGCCTTCGCGCAGGGAAAGATCGGCGAAGCCGGTCTGGTGCAGGGTCATCATCGTGCCGGCGCCGTCGGGACGGAAATCCAGCGCGATCACCGTCTCCTTGTTGTTG
>DASVGZ010000327.1:0-2032 GCA_036379275.1 Acidiphilium sp.
ACCAGCAGGGCGATCTCGCGGCGGACCGGGCCGAGGCGGCCCGGCTGGGGGCTCTCGCGATCGAGCCGGAAGCCGATCTGGTCGAGGAAGTGCTGCGGATCGAAGGGCTGGACCGGATCGCGCCGGTATCGCTGCCGGAGATCCCGGCGGTGCCGCGTGCGACCCTGACCCCGACTCAGGGGCGCGCGGTACGGGCGCGGCGGCTGCTCGCCGCGCGCGGCATGGCCGAATGCGTGACCTTCAGTTTCCTCGACAAGGCGACCGCCACGCGATTCGGGGCTACGCCCGAAGTGCTGGCTCTTGCCAACCCGATCGCCGCCGACCTCGACCAGATGCGCCCCACCCCGCTGGCGACCCTTGCGCTCGCGGCGGCACGAAATGTCGCACGAGGTTTTGCCGATCACGCGCTGTTCGAGATCGGGCCGGGATTTCGTGACCAGACTCCATCGGGACAGGATGCGATCGCCGCCGGGCTGCGGATCGGCGCGACTCCGCTTTCGTGGGTCGAGCCGGCGCGCGGCGTGGATGTGTGGGACGCCAAGGCGGATGCGTTCGCTGCTCTCGGCGAACTCGGCGTTCCGATGGAGGCGCTGAGCGTGACCGCCGATGCGCCCGGACACTACCATCCGGGCCGCTCGGGCACCGTGCGGCAGGGGCCGAAAACCGTGCTCGGCTATTTCGGCACACTGCATCCGGCGCTCTGTACCGCGCTCGACCTGCCGGTGCGCAGTGCCGGATTCGAGATTTTTCTGGATGCGATCCCTGAGCCGAAACGGAGGCGCAAGGCGGCACCGGCTTTGCCGGCGTTCCAGCCGATCCGCCGGGATTTCGCCTTCGTCGCCGATGGTGGCGTTACAGCCGAAGCGCTGCTGCGCGCGGCGCGCGGGGCCGACCGGGCACTGATCGCCAATGTGACGCTGTTCGACCGCTATGCGGGGGACAAGGTGCGGGGCGAGCAAGTATCGCTCGCCATCGCGGTGACGATCCAGCCGCGCGAGGCAACCCTGACCGACGCCGGGATCGAAGCCCTGTCGGCTAAAATCGTCGCGGCGGTGACCAAGGCGACCGGAGCGACGCTGCGCCGCTGATACCAGACAGCGCAGCGGCGCAACGAGGCTGGTCCGGTTACTGGCTCGGCGCCGTCAGGCTCTGGGACTGGATGCCGGTATTGCCCGAATAGGGTGGCGGGGTCGCCGAAGCCGGCGCTCCGCCGATGCCCGGCGTATAGGCGAGCCAGTCGGGCAGCACCTTCTGGATCTGATACTGAAGCTCGACATTCATGTTGGTCATCATCTGTTTGGTCAGGTCGTAGAGCGCGGCGCGGATATTGTCCGGCGTCTCGTTCGACGGCGCGGTGACGCTGCGCGACACAGTGGCATCGGCATAGCCGGCGCGCTGGCCGTTGCTGGCGCGGACATCGAGTTCCACAGCCAGCGTGCCTTCCAGCGTGTCACCCACCTGGTTGAGCGAGGCGCGCTTGATCACGAAGGTGGCGGAACCCGGGCTGCCATTGGCGACCAGACGCTCCTTCGCCATTTTTTCGAGCACGGTGGCCGGGGCTTCCGGCGCCTGCATGATCATCTGCGCCGCGTTCGGGCCGGGTAGATACTCGTCACGAATCTGGACGCTGGATACTTTCAGCGTGATCGGTGGCAGATAGGAATAGTCGAGTGGCGGAAAATCCGTCTGCACTGGCGGCCCGCTGGAGCAGCCCGCCAAGGCAAGCGTGACGGCAAGCGGAGCGGCGAACAGGGCGGCGGCGCGCAGCGAACCCGGCTGTCTCATCGGGATGTCTCCCGAGGGGCCGACGGGTCGGCGGCCTCGACATCGGCGCGCGGAAACCGGAAATCGACGTTACAGAACTCGCAGGTCATGGTGATCGTCCCCTCGACGGTCATGTGATCCAGATCCTCCCCGGAAAATCCGCCGAGCACATCCGCAAGGCGGGCACGCGAGCAACGGCAGCCATAGGCGAGGCTGCGCGGGCGGTCCACGGCGACTCCCTCGCCATGGAACAGGCGGTAGAGCACCC
>DASVGZ010000328.1:0-5580 GCA_036379275.1 Acidiphilium sp.
GCTCGGTGTCCGCCTCACCCATGTCTATGGTCTCACCGAGGTCTACGGGCCGGTCACGGTCTGCGCGTGGCAGGACGAGTGGGATGCCCGTCCGGCCGCCGAACGCGCCGCCCTGCGCGCACGCCAGGGCGTCACCTATCCGGTGCAGGAGGGGCTGATGGTCGCCGACCCGAAAACCCGCGAACCGGTCGCCGCCGATGGCGCATCCATGGGCGAGGTATTCATGCGCGGCAACATCACCATGATGGGCTATCTGAAAGACGAAACCGCGACCGGAACCGCCTTCGCCGGCGGCTGGTTCGCGACCGGCGATCTCGGCGTGATGCACGCGGACGGCTACATCGAACTGAAGGACCGCGCCAAGGACATCATCATTTCCGGCGGCGAGAACATCTCGACGATCGAGGTGGAGACCGTGCTCTACCGCCATCCGGCGGTGCTGGAAGCCGCCGTGGTCGCGGCACCCGATCAACACTGGGGCGAGGTTCCGTGCGCCTTCGTGACCCTGAGGCCGGGCATGACGGCGAGCGCCGAGGCGATCATCGAGCATTGCCGGGCCAACATGGCGAAGTTCAAGGCGCCGAAACGGGTGGTGTTCGGCGAACTGCCGAAAACCTCGACCGGCAAGATCCAGAAATTCTTGCTCCGCGAGGCGGCGCGGCGATGATCTGAACCGCCAGCCATTCAAAGGCCGGAAGAAACGGGCTACAGGCGCGGGGCCGGCATGAAACGAAACAGCCAGAAGACCCCGCGCCTCCTTTATATCGAACCCGTCGTCATGCTGACGACCATCGTGCAATGGCTGATCCTCGCGACCGCGACGGGCGCCATCGTCGGGTCGGGCACCAGCCTGTTCCTGCACGGGCTGTTCTTTTCCATCGACAGGACAGCCGCGATTCCGCTCTGGCTCCAGATGATCCTTCTGCCGCTGGCCGGGCTGCTCAACGGCCTCGCCCTGTTCTACGGCTACAAGGCGAACCGGACCGGGCTCGGCGATTCCGTGATCGCCGCCGTGCATAAACAGTCCGGCCGGATGCCGTTCGTTACCATCGCGATCAAGCCGGTTGCCGCGATCATCACCCTGGCCAGTGGCGGATCGGCCGGCAAGGAAGGCCCGTGCTCGCATATCGGCGGTTCGCTGGCGGCGGCGCTCGGCGAGGCTTTCGGGCTGAACCCCGAATTGCGGAAGCGGCTGGTAGCCTGCGGGGTCAGCGCCGGGTTCGCCAGCGTGTTCGGCACGCCGATCGCCGGGGCCATCTACGGGGTCGAGGTGCTGGCGATCGGTTCGGTCCGCCAGGATTTCCTGCTGCCCGCCATCATCGCCGGTATCGTCTCGTTCCGGGTCAGCCGGTTCTGGGGCGTCGGTTATCAATACTATCATATCGGGACGCTACCGCCGTTTTCCGAAGCCCTGTTCCTGAAGATCATCGTTCTCGGCATCGTCTGCGGACTCATTGCCGGGATATTCGTGGAGGCGATCGGCCTCGCGCACCGTGTTACCACGTGGATCAGATACCGGTTCCATCTGTGGCCGCCGCTGATGCCGCTGTTCGGCGGGTTGGTGCTTGCGGCGCTGATCCTGATAATTCCACGGGAGTATCTCGGACTCAGCCTGCCGGTCATGGACCGTGCGCTCGCCGGCGGCGCGACGCCGTATCTCGGGTTTCTCTGGAAAATCCTGCTGGTCGCCGTCACCCTGGGGTCTGGTTTTTATGGTGGCATCGTCACCCCGCAATTCGTGATCGGCGCCCTCGCGGGGAACGTGCTTGCCCATATCATCGGCATTCCGCCCGTGCTCGGCGCGGCCGCCGGGCTGACAGCAGTCGTCGCAGCCGCCTCGAACACCCCGATCGCCGCCATTCTCATGGAGGTGGAACTGTTCAACAGCGCCTCGGGGCTGGGCTACGTCGCCGCCGCCGCCATCGCCGCCTATGTCATGATCGGGCACCGCAGCGTCTATCCCGACCAGCTCGTCCAGTATCCGAAAACATCGTGGCTGAATTACGGTTCCGGCCGGGCGCTGAGCGAGGCCAAGATCCGCCCGTCTCACGAATTGCTGAAATGGCTGATCCGGCTCAGGACCAGCCGTGGCAGGCGGTGGCGATGAAGCCGGTCAGTTGCGCCGGGCGACGGTGAAGGCGGCAAGCGCGCGGAGCAGAACCGCCTTCTCGCCAAAACTGTCGAGATAGCTGGCGGCCTGCCGGGCGAGGTGTTCGGCGTGCATCCGCGCGCGCCCGATTCCCATCACCGAGACCATGGTGGCCTTGCCTTGGGCGGCGTCCTTGCCGGCGGTCTTGCCCAGACTGGCATCGGTGCCCTCGGCGTCGAGAATGTCGTCGGCGATCTGGAAGGCCGCGCCGAGATCGCGGCCATAGGCGGCGATCAGGTGGCGCTGCGGGCCGGGCGCGCGGCCGAGAATCGCTCCCGCCTCGGCGCTGTACTGGATCAGCCGTCCGGTTTTCAGCGCCTGCAGCCGGGTGATCTGCGGCGGTTCCAGAGCGCGGCCTTCCGAAACCATGTCGATCATCTGCCCGCCGGCCATGCCGCGCGCGCCGGCGGCGGCGCCGAGGGCTGCGACCAGTTCGCAGCGGGCTTCGGGATCGGAATGGGTGTCCGGTTCGGCGAGAACCTCGAAGGCGCGGGTCTGCAGGGCATCGCCGGCGAGGATCGCGGTCGCCTCGTCGAACGCCTTGTGGCAGGAGGGTTTGCCGCGCCGGAGATCGTCATCGTCCATCGCCGGCAGGTCGTCGTGGATCAGCGAATAGGCGTGCAGCATCTCGACCGATGCGGCGACCCGGGCCGCGCAGGTGACATTGACCGAGAACATCCGCGCGGTCTCGATCGCCAGGAAGCCGCGCATCCGCTTGCCGCCGCCGAGCACGGAATAGCGCATCGCCTCGACCAGTCGACGTTCGTCGCCTTCGGGGACGGGCAGCAGAGCGTCGAGTTCGGCCTCGACGATCGCCGCGGTTTCCTTCAGCGCGGCGCCCAGCGCCGCCGAATCGTCCTGCATCGCCTCGCTCATGGTGCGTCCTTCAGCGACAGGGCGCCGCCGGCGCCGGCGACGATCGCCTGCACCCGGCTTTCGGCCTCGGCGAGCCGGGTTTCGCAATGGCGTTTCAGCGCGGCGCCGCGCTCGTAGGCGGCGATCGCGTCCTCCAGCTTCTGCTGGCCGGATTCCAGCCCGCGCACGATGCGTTCGAGTTCGGCCAGCGCGTCCTCGAACGACAGGGACTCGAGAGCCGGCGCCGGGTCGGGTTGGCTGGCAGCCATGGGAAAACTCCTCGGTTTCAAAGCGTCGGACCCGGATAGCTTCGGATCAGATGCGCATCAAGGCACGGACATGGGCGGCGGCGCCGGCGGCCAGCGCGTCGAGGTCGTAGCCGCCTTCGAGCAGGGAGACGAGGCGGTTGCCGCAATGCCGTTCGGCGACCCCCATCAACTCCGTGGTGAGCCAGCCGAAATCCTCGGTTTCGACATTGAGCTGGGCGAGCGGGTCGGCGCGATGGGCATCGAACCCGGCGGAGACGATCAGCAGTTCGGGGGCAAAACGGTCGAGCGCCGGGATCAGATGATCCCGCCACGCCGTGCGGAATTCCGCCGAGCCGATTCCGGGCGGAAGCGGCGCATTGGCGAGGTTGTTCGCGATACCGCGCTCGCTGGCGCGGCCGGTGCCGGGATAGCAGGGGAACTGGTGCGAGGAGGCGTAGAACAGGTCGGGATCATTCTCGAAGATCGCCTGGGTGCCATTGCCGTGGTGAACGTCGAAATCGGCGACTGCGATGCGGTGCAGCCCGTGGGCGCGGGCGTGGTGGGCGGCGATCGCAGCATTGGAGAACAGGCAGAATCCCATCGCGCGGTCACGCTCGGCATGGTGGCCGGGCGGACGGGTGGCGACGAAGGCGGCGCGCGCCCAGCCCTCCATCACCGCATCGACCCCGCGCATCGCACCGCCCGCCGCCAGCTTCGCCGCGCGCAGCGTGCCGGGGCTCATCACCGTGTCGGCGTCGAGATGGATGAGGCCGCCATCCCGCGGGGCGGCGGCGAGGATCGCATCGACATAGTCGTTGCAATGCACCGCGCGGATCGCATCCTCCGGCGCCTCGGGCGCCGCCTCGCGCAGCAGCGGCTGGAATTCCGGCGCCTCAAGTGCCGCGATCACGGCGGTGAGCCGGGCGGGACACTCGGGATGGTATGGCCCGGTATCGTGTTCGAAACAGTCGGGGTGGGTGATCAGGACGACCGTCATCTCAGGCACTGGCTCCTTCGCCGCGGCGGATGGTGAAGCTGAACACGCCCTTGATCTCGCTCCACGAAATCAGGGCATGGCCATTGTCGCGGCAGAAATCGCGGAAGTCGGCGACGGTGCCGGGATCGGTCGCGAGGACGCGCAGCTTCTCGCCGGCTTCAAGCCCGCGCAGAACCCGCGCCGCGCGCAGCACCGGCATCGGGCCTTTCAGGTATTTCGCGTCGACCGTCGCTTCCGCCATGCCGCCATCGTGCCGCCTCGCGGCCCCTTGAGCAAGAGCCGCGTTGGGGTGATAGAGGGTCGAACCAACCCCATACAGGATGGACCATGACCTATCGAATCGGCATTGATCTCGGCGGCACCAAGATCGAGATCGCTGCCCTGATGGCGAGCGGCGATCTCGAACACCGGGTGCGGGTGCCGACCCCGCCCGATTATCGCGCCACGATCGAGACGATCGCCGGACTGGTCGAGGATGCCGAGCGGGCGCTGGGGAGGGCGAGCGGCATCGGCGTCGGGATTCCGGGCACGATCAGCCCGGCGACCGGCTATGTGAAGAACGCCAATTCCGAACGGCTGAACGGCAATCCGTTCGACAAGGATCTGGAGGCGCGGCTGGGACGGCCGGTGCGGGTTTCCAACGACGCCAACTGTTTCGCGATGAGCGAGGCGGCCGATGGCGCTGGCGCGGGGGCGCATTGCGTGTTCGGCGTGATCATCGGCACCGGGTGCGGCGGCGGCGTGGTGGTGGGTGGCAAGGTTCTGGAGGGACGGCACCGGATCGCCGGCGAATGGGGCCACACGCCGCTGCCCTGGCCGCGCATCGAGGAAATGCCGATGCGGCGCTGCTGGTGCGGCAAGGTGGGGTGCCTTGAGACCTATGTGTGCGGGCCGGCTTTGGCCGCCGAGGCGGACGGGATCGGCGCGCGCGATGCGGGCGGGCTGCCGGCGCGAGCCGAAGCCGGCGACGAGCGGGCGATCCGGGCGCTCGACCTTCATGCCGAGCGGCTGGCACGCGGACTGGCGATGATCGTCAACATTCTCGATCCCGACGTGATCGTGCTCGGGGGCGGGCTGTCGAATCTGGACCATCTGTATGAGCGGGTTCCGGTGCTGATGAAGCCCTATGTGATCAGCGACACATTCGAGACCCCGGTTTTGCGCAACCGGCACGGCGATTCGTCGGGCGTGCGCGGCGCCGCCTGGCTCTGGCCCGCGGGATAGATTTTCCAGCTCCTGTTGCCCCGCCTGATGGCTCGGACAGGGTTGGGTGGATTGCGGCACGATGGATTGCTTCCGCCGTTTCACGGCGTCGCAATTGTCTCTGGAGA
>DASVGZ010000329.1:0-5450 GCA_036379275.1 Acidiphilium sp.
CCCCGCTTGACCCGCCCCCCCGGCTCGGCTACCCACCCGGGCAGCGGTCCCGTTCGTCTAGAGGCCTAGGACGTCGCCCTCTCACGGCGATAACAGGGGTTCGAATCCCCTACGGGACGCCATCCTGACAGTGCGGTTGACCACACGGTTTACCCTGACAATGGTGACTCCGCACAGCACTGATGGCTGAACCGCCTTTCGGAGGCTCAGCCATCTTCTGTCGAAACCGGCCGGTCAGATCAGGCCGGACTTGCCGATATTTCCCGAGATGCTCGATGCGCTGACACCGGTGAGCTGAACCCTGGTGCCGTCGGACAAGGTTACCAGCGCGCCGGAATGGCCGCCGAAATTCGATGCGGTGACCGTCGTGATGGTGGCGCCGTTCAACCCTTCCAGAACGTCTGTGCCGAGCCTGAAGTTGGTGACCACGTCATTACCGCCCGGAGCCGACGCGGCGCCGAGCAGGTAGATGTTGGTCGCACCCGACATGGTCGAACCGGACATCGTCGCACTTCCCGATCCACCGTAGAAGGTCTGCAATCCAGAACCCTTCGAAGCGATGCTGTCCGCGCCCGACCCCGCGACCAGGTTGTTCGCACCGGTCAGCGAAGTTGCCAGAAGGGTTTCGTTCCCCGCGCCGGCTTCGAGCATATTCGTCCCGTGGACGGTTGCGCCGCCCGTGCTTACGCCCGCTTCGAGAACATCGCCTGAAGCGCGGCCGTAGAGGGAAACCGAACCCGAACCACCGACCAGCGAATTCGCCCCGGCCGCCCCGGCATGATAGCTGCCGCCACCATCGCCGCCGAAGATCGTCGCGCTGCCGGCGCCGGCAAAAACGGTTGCACGCGATGTTCCGTGATTGATGAAAGTAAGTCCGGTCGCCGTGCCCGATGCCGCGGTGACGCTGACCGATGCCGTGCCGTAAGCGCTGATCGTATCGCTGCCACCACCGGTGGTGACCGCATCGGACCCGCCGACGGCGCTGACCGCATAATTGCCGGCGAGGTTGAGGCTGTCCGCACCGCCAGCGGCGACGATACTGCCGGAACCGCCCTCGGTGTTCAGGTCGACATTGGATTTTGCGCCGAACAGGTAGTTTTCTCCGTTGGCGCCGTTACCGGTCAGTGTGGCAAATCCCGGCGCCTGAACGATGACGTTCTGATATCCGGCGGGAACCGTCGCCGAAATATCGGCAAGGCCGGGCGTGATCGATGAAGCACCTTCCCCGCCGCCATGATGGCCGCCGCGCCAATGATCGCGTCCCTGACCCGGGTTCTGCTCACGGCCGGAACCGCCATGGCTGCGTCCGCCATCGAACCTGCCATCGTTTCCCCAGAGGTTCCAGCCCTGTCCACCTTGATTTTGCCAACCCTGGCCTTGGCCTTGCCCGTTCTGGTCATGACCACCCTGGCCCTGACCGCCCCACGGGCCTTGGCCACCGCCATTGTGTCCGCGACCGTGCCCCTGACCGCTACCGGTCGAAAGATTGGTGAATTCAAGCAGATTGCCGTTCGGGGACGATGAGGCTGCGGGAATCGAAATCGCCCCTGACCGGCCGGCAACGTCGAGGTCGGTCAAACCGGCCGTGCCCGCCAGCACATTGAAACTCAGGGATGTCAAATTGAGTTGCAGCAAATTCGAGGCCGACGTTGGAAGTCCGGACGCAACAGGCACGGAAACCAACCCTGTGAGATGACCTTTATTGACCCCGCCGATGACGGTGACTGATTGACCCATCGGTATAGTTCCTTTCAGAACAAATATTATTCCGATTGATTTCGGAAATATCCCATAAACAGCGCAGAGCTATATGGATTATCGGTCGATGCGGCAAATTAAACCGCGATAAATGCAATTAAGCAATTGTCATTTTTAATAAAAATATTGCAAATCCAATTCAACCACTAAAATTTTTCCTGGCCGCACTCAGATTTGCTTTTCAAGCTCAAAATTATCGCAACGTCATGTCAATGGATTACTTGTTACGCTTGCATGAGCTCGCGCGCGGTTTCAATTCACGAAATCTTGAAATCATGTGTTGAAACGATCGGCGCGGCGTGCACGTTCACCGGCGGCATACCCGCATCCGTCGAACAGCCATGAGGAGAGCAAACAGGGGTCGAAACGGTATCCGAACAGACCGGATGGAATTGCCCCGCATAAACCGGAGCCGGTTCCGCCCGGAACCGGCTCCATGCAGCCCCGTCGACCGAAGCGCTCAGTCAGGCGGGCGTATTAGTTAGTCTTGCCGAAAACCGGTTTGCCCTCGGCTTCTTCCGGCGGATAGACGGGAACGAGAGAGACGCCGGTCCCGCTTTTCTGAATCTGGCCGACCGGCATCAGTTCGCCCTTCTGCATTCCGTCGGACTCCAGTTCAAACGAACCATCCAGTGTCATCAGTTTTCCGGAGAGATCAAAGATCGCCTTGCGCAGGGCGAGTTGATCCATGCTATCCGATGTCGCGAGCGCTTTCTGGATGATCAACCCGGTATTGTAGCCGCCGATCGCGTTGAACCCGACATCCGCGTTCTGACCGTACTCTTTCTGATAAGCGGATTTGAACCGGGCAAAATCCATGCCGAAATTCGGTTTGTATTTCACGCCGGTTGCCGGAACATAGGTGAAATCGTGCATCATTGCCTGATCGCCGATGTTCTTGCGCAGCAGTTCGGTTTCCAGTCCCGGATAGACCGCGAAAACCATGGGAAATTTCATCCCCGAGGCGTGGAGGTTCTTGAGAAACGCGATGTCGTTGTCCGGATAGCCGAATTCGAGCACCGCGTCGGGATGCGTCGCCTTGATCTTGTGCAGGAGAACGAGATAGTTCGATGTGCTTGTCGGCACGCCCTGGTAAAAGACGACTTTGGTCTTGCCCTTGGCCTGTTCAAGATAATCGTGCATCGCCTCTGCCTGCGACGCCGTGAAATCATTGGTCGAATACAGGATCGCGATCCGCTTGATGCCGTGCTTCGAGGCATCGTTGACCAGAAATTCGGCAACCCGGTGCGGCCAGATGGAAGAGGCCGGATCGTCGAGCAAAACAATGTACTTGTTGCTCTTCGTGAAGAAATTGGTACCCGTCCCCGTCTGGTCGAGCAGAAGCATCTTGTGCTCGACGGCAAGCGGCACGGCGACCGAGGTCAGCACCGAACCGGAATCGGCAACCAGAAGATCGACCTTGTCCCGGGTGATTAACTGATTGTACAGTGTGGTCGCGGTCGTTGTGGAACTCTGATCGTTATACGCGATCAGCTTGATCGGAATCTTCTTGCCGTAGGCTTTGACGAAAGCACCGCCCTGGGCATTGATCTGATCGACCCACAGTTTCAGTCCCTGATAGACCGGCATCGAAATCGACGAGAACGTGCCGCTCGACGCATAGAGCGTTCCGACCGTGATCGCGGCAGGGGCCGTAGTGGCCGCCCCGGCCGGCGCCGCGCCGAACAGCGTAGCGCCCAGCATGGTCGCGCCAAGCAGGGATGCACGGAACATTCTGGAAAATACTCTGGTTTTCACGGCTTTCCTCCCGTTGGTTGAATTTGTCCGTCATCACGATTCGATCCGGTGCGGTCCCGCGCCGCGCGCCCGGCCACGACGTGCGCCCATGTGAACATCGACAGAAACCGGCACTTCCGCCGGCCGAGCAAAGCGGCTCCCGAACCATTTCAGTGGACAACATCCCTCAAATTATCGATAATGTAAACGACAATTCTGACAACCGTTCTATCCGACAAACCCGGTCCGGAACCGCCGCATGAACGCTCCCGAACCAGTCTCACCGAAACCCCGCCTGCCCGGTCAACGGGAAGCGCTTTGCCATGAACTTCAGCGGGCCATCATACTGGGTCAGCTTCATCCGCGAGAACGTCTGGTCGAAGACGAGATCATCGCCCGCAGCGGCGCTACCCGCCATGCCGTCCGCCGCGCCCTGGATGAACTGGAACGACTCGGCCTCGTCATCCGGCATCCGAATCGCGGCGTGCGCGTGCGCGACTACACCATAACCGAGGTCGAAGACCTTTATGAAATCCGCACATGCCTCGAACGCCAGGCGGCGCTTCGCTACGCACTGCCTGCAAATCCCGCTTTTCTCGGGCAATTGCGCCAGATTGCCAAAGAACACGCGAAACTCTCCAGGCGCCGGCAGTTTATCGAGATGTTTGCGCTGAACAACAAATTTCACGACATGCTTTACAGCGGCGCCGGTAATGAAGCGCTTGCCGACGCCATCCGGCACTTCACATTCGCAACCCACCCAATCCGGATGCGGGGATTCCCTGACGATGAACTGCGTGAAGCCGCGATCGCCGATCATGGCGCGATGGTCGCCGCTGTCGAGACAGGCAACCGCGCGCGCCTCGCATCTCTCGTCGTCGAGCATATCATGCGGCCGATGCGATTCTATATCGCCTGCGCCATTAACGAAGCGCCACCGGGCTGCTGAAAGCCTCACCCGCCGGATCAGACGCTTTCAGCAACGAGATGACCGCCGCCGATATCGGACAGGCTGAGGCGAACGGGTTCATCTCCGACTTTCCGCACCGGGCTTGGAATCTCCCCGACCATCCTGGCGATGGATGTGCGCCGGAATTCAGGGTCCGGCACCGGAACGGCCTCGATCAGGCGTCTCGTATAAGGATGTCGAGGGTCGGAAAATATCTGCCCGCAGCTTCCCATCTCGACGATCTGGCCGAGATACATCACTGCCATCCGGTCGGAGATATTTTCCACCACCGCCATGTCATGGGAAATGAACAGATAGGAGACACCGAACTCCTCCTGCAATTCCGCGAGGAGTTCGAGAACTTTCGCCTGCACCGACACATCGAGCGCGGAAACGCTTTCATCGGCGACGATCAGCTTCGGCCTCAACGCCAGAGCCCGGGCGATGCAGATGCGCTGGCGCTGACCGCCGGAAAATTCATGTGGATACCGCATCATCAGATCGGGCGAGAGACCGACCCGGGAAAACAGTTCGGCAACCCTGTCCCGCCGATCTGCAGGATCGTCGACGCCGTGAACGTCGAGCGGTTCGCGCACCAGATCGCCCACGGTCATGCGCGGATCGAGCGATGCGAACGGGTCCTGAAAAATCATCTGAACATCACGATGAAGCGCATGACGGCGGTTGCGATCGGGGTCGTTCATGGCCTGGCCGTTGAGAGTGAGAACACCGCCATAGGGCACGAGACCGGCGATCGCCTTGGCCGTCGTCGATTTTCCGCACCCGGATTCTCCGACCAACGAAAATGTCTCACGTTGTCCGATTTCGAAGGAAATGCCCTCAACCGCATGAACTCGCCGCTCGACGCGCCCGAAAAACCCGCTGCGTAAATCGAAGCGGACCACGAGACCGCTGGCACGCAGGAGCGGATCGTTGCCGGAAGCAGCAGGATCGTTCCAATCCTTACCACTGCCGATCCGAGGCACCGCATCGAGCAATTCGCGCG
>DASVGZ010000330.1:0-3400 GCA_036379275.1 Acidiphilium sp.
ACCGCGTCGGCGAGGCCGCGCAGCCGCGCCATCTCGCCCGGCGGCAGAGCGCGGGTGGGCGAAGGCAGGCGGGCGCGCTTGCCGACCAGCCCGGCCGCGCCCGGCTGATAGCTGACCTGAACCTCGTCGCTGCCCGCCATCGCGCGCAGCGCGCCGGCGGTCGCCCGCTTGAACTCGTCGCTGCGGGAGGTCTCGCCCGCCATGGGACTCAGGCGGACCGGCGCGGCAGCACGCCGGTCTCGATCTCGTCGTTGAAGCAGCGCTGGTAGTATTCGGCGACCGTGCTGCGCTCCGCCTCGTCGCATTTGTTCAGGAAGGTCAGGCGGAACGCGAAACCGATATCCTCGAAGATGCGCAGGTTCTCCGCCCAGGTGATCACCGTGCGCGGCGACATCACGGTGGAGATGTCGCCGTTGATGAAGCCCGCCCGGGTCAGGTCGGCGAGCGCCACCATGCTTTCGATGCACTTCTTCCCGGCGGCATCGTCGGGGTCCATGCCGAGCTTCGCCATCACGATCGCGACTTCCTGGCCGTGCGGCAGGTAATTCAGCGTGGCGACGATGTTCCAGCGGTCCATCTGGCCCTGATTGATCTGCTGGGTGCCGTGATAGAGACCGGTGGTGTCGCCGAGGCCGACCGTGTTCGCGGTCGAGAACAGCCGGAACGCCGGATGCGGGCGGATCACCCGGTTCTGGTCGAGCAGGGTCAGCTTGCCCTCGACCTCAAGCACACGCTGGATCACGAACATCACGTCCGGCCGGCCGGCGTCGTATTCGTCGAACACCAGGGCACAGGGATGCTGGAGCGCCCAGGGCAGCAACCCCTCGCGAAACTCGGTGACCTGCTTGCCATCCTTCAGGACGATCGCATCCTTGCCGACGAGATCGATGCGGCTGATATGGCTGTCCAGGTTGACCCGGATGCACGGCCAGTTCAGCCGCGCCGCGACCTGCTCGATATGGGTCGATTTGCCGGTGCCGTGATAGCCCTGGATCATCACCCGCCGGTTCATCGCGAAACCGGCGAGGATGGCGAGCGTGGTCTCGCGGTCGAACTTGTAGGTCGTATCGATCTCCGGCACGTGCTCGGTGCGCTCGGAAAAAGCCGGAAGCTCGAAACCGCTTTCGATGCCGAACACCTCGCGCGCGGAAACCCGGATGTCCGGCAGATTGATCGCCGAAGTCGGTTTGCCGCGGGTTTCGGCCAAGGCAGCGATATTGTTCATCGATCGGTCGTCCTGTCTGTCCTGAATATATACCCTACCCGACGCCACGCAGGCCGCAAGCCTTCACGCCGCTGCCGGTTCTGCAACCCCGCTCCGCTTCAGGCGATCACGCAGCGTCGCATAGGCGAGATTGATGGTCTTCAACCGCTCTTCCGCGTCCTTGTCGCCACCATTGGCGTCGGGGTGATGGCGCTTGGCGAGTTCCTTGTAGCGCGATTTCGCGGCCTCGCGGGTCACCGGCCAGGCGAGACCGAGCACCCCGAGCGCATCGCGCAGTTCGGGCGGCGCGCGCTCCTCGGCCGGGGTCGCGTGCGACCGGCCGATCCCGGAGAAGGCCGCAAGCTCCTCCTCCAGCGCCTCGCCGATTCCGCCATTACGCCCGAGCGGCCAGGTCGGCCGCTGCCAGCCGGTGTCGGCGCGCAGATTGGCCTCGATCTCACCGGGACTCATGCCCTTGTAATAGTCCCAGCCGAGATTGTAGGCGCGCACATGGTCCAGACAGAACCAGTAGTAATCGCGCAGCGTGTCGCGCGATTTCGGTGCACGGTATTCGCCCGGACGGCAGCAGCCCGGCGTATCGCATTCGCGGCCCGGAGCGTCCGGGTCCGGCGCGAAGGCGCGCACACGTCTGGTCGATCGGGGTGTCATACTGACCATAGCCTGTAATTTGCCCTTTGCGGGCGTCTTGGCAACCTCGGATCGGCGGGGCACAATCCACCCATGACATCCCGCACCGAGCGAATCCGCTCAAGTCTCGCCGCCACCTTCACTCCCGTGGCACTCGAAGTCGTGGACGACAGCGCGCGCCATGAGGGCCATGCCGGCGCCGCGCCGGGGGGAGGCACGCACTACAATGTCCGCCTGGTCTCGCCCCATTTCGCCGGAATGAACCGGGTCGCCCGTTCGCGCGCCGTGCACGAGGCGCTGAAAGCCGAATTCGACGCCGGGTTGCACGCACTCTCGCTCGATCTCAAGGCGCCCGGCGAGGCGTGATCGGACACAGCCCTGCAATTCCGGCACCGGCCGAAATCGCGGCCCGACCGCGCGCCCTTCTGCTCGACCGGCGCTTCGCCGCCCTGTTCTGGTGCCAGGGCTTCGCCGCGTTCAACGACAATTTTCTCAAGACCGCCCTTACCATCCTGATCCTCTACCGGGCGCATGGCTCGTCCTCGCTGATCGCGCTCGCCGGGGCGGTGTTCATTTTTCCGTATCTGGTCTTCTCGGGCCAGGCCGGCGAACTCGCCGACCGGGCCGACAAGGCTGTGGTCGCGACCCGGGTGAAGGGGGTGGAAATCGCCGCCGCCGGTCTTGCCGTCCTCGGCTTCCTCACCCAGTCGGTGCCGGTCCTGTTCGCCGCCCTCGCCTGCTTCGGCGTGCTCGCGGCCCTGTTCGGTCCGGTGAAATACGGGCTGCTGCCCGACCTTCTGGCAACCGGACGGCTGCCCTCGGCCAATGCCCTGGTCGATTTCGCGACCTTTCTGGCGATCCTGCTGGGCACCGCGCTGGGCGGCGCGCTCGGCGCGCGCAATCCCGTCCTGCTCGCGGTGATCGTGATGGGATTCGCCCTCGCCGCCTTCGGCATGGCCCGGCTGATCCCGCGACCCGGCCCTGCAAAACCAAACCTCGCTCTGCGCGCCAATCCGGTCGCCGCCTCACGCGACCTGATCCGCACCCTGCGCGCACGGCCGGAATTGTGGCGCGCCGCACTGGTCAACACCTGGTTCTGGACCGCCGGAATCGTCTGCCTGACCCTTCTGCCGATCCTGACCAGGGACGTATTCCATCGCGGACCGGATGCGGTGACGGTCGGGCTGACCGTCTTCTCGCTCGGCATCGGCGCCGGATCGTTTCTCGCGGCAAGGCTGATGCACGGACGGATTTCGCTCGCTCCCGCCCGATGGGGCAGCGTCGTCCTCGGCATCGGCGCGCTGGCGACCGCCGCGATCGCCGCCCTCGGCCATTTTCCCGCGACACTCGGTGTCCTGTTCATCGTCGCCGCCAGCGGCGGGCTGATCGCGGTGCCGAGCTTCGCCGCGGTTCAGGCCTGGGCCGAGCCGGACGCACGCGCCCGTTCGGTCGCCGGCACCAATATCCTGAACGCGGGCGCGATGGTCGCGGTCAGCCTCGTTCTCGCGGTTCTGTTGCACGCAGGCATCGGCGCGCGGGCGATCTTCC
>DASVGZ010000331.1:0-7391 GCA_036379275.1 Acidiphilium sp.
GGTCAGCAAGCCATCCACAGCCGGGGTCAACCTTGTCTTGTCGTTGCGATGGATACAGCATATCGGCGCGCCGCAACGAGGGTCAAGGCGAGAGGGAACAGCCGGCATGGAAGTCATCGTCGCCTCGACCAACACGATCCGCCTGAATTTCCTGATGGCCCTGCTGCGCGATGCCGGACTGTCGCCGGTTCTGCTCGACCAGAATATCGCCGCGGTGGAAGGCAATATCGGCATATTCCCGCGTCGGATCGCTGTGGCAACCGACGAGGCCACCCAAGCACGCCGGATCCTGCGCGAGGCTGGCGAGGCGTGATCGTCACCGAGGGCGCCCTGCTCGACGGAAGGCTGCGCTATCGCCAGAGAGCGACGGGCCATCGCACTGGAATCGAGCCGGTGCTGCTCGCCGCCGCCGTTCCGGCCCGACCGGGAGAACGGGTGATCGAGGCTGGAACCGGAGCCGGCGCCGGGCTGCTCTGCCTTGGCTTTCGGGTGCCGGGCATTGCCGGAATCGGGATCGAGCGCGATTCCACCCTTGCCAGGCTTGCCACAACGAATTTTGTGGCCAACGGCTTCACCGAAATCAGCGCACTCGCCGCGGATATCGCACATCTTCCGCTCGGCGGCGGATTCGACCATGCTTTTGCCAATCCGCCCTGGCACGACCCGGCCGGTACCGCCTCGCCCGATCCGGGGCGGCAGCTCGCCCACCGTGCTCCTGCCGGGCTGCTCACCACCTGGATCGGCGCTCTGACTACGGTGCTGTATCCGCGCGGAAGCATCACCCTGATCCTGCCCGCGGCATCGCTGAGCGATGCCTGTGCTTCCCTCCGGGATGCACGCTGTGGTGCCTCCCGGATTCTGCCGCTCTGGCCGCGCGCGGGGCGGGCGGCGAAACTCGTAATCATTCAGGCACGCAAAGGAGCGCGTGGACCGGACGCCCTGCTTCCCGGTCTCACCCTCCATGGCGAAGGCGGCTATACCTGCGATGCAGAGGCGATCCTGCGCAATGGCCAGCCGCTCACGCTGTAACCAGAAAACATCGGCTTTCCGTAAGCTTCTCAATGTTTCGGCAATTTTATCGGATCGAGCATGGCACCGACCTGCTCGATCGTGGCGATCTGCTGAAGAGCTGCCGACAAGGACGTTCCCTGTCCGGCCGGGTTCGCAGTCAGCGTGTCGAACAGGGCGGTATCGTGTCCCGGCGGCAATCGCCCGAGATAGAGCGCACGCAGGCGGGCGAGTGCCGCAGTATCGCCAGCCTCTGATGCCGCACTGGCCCATTGGGTGACGATTCCGGCCGCACGGGCATCGAATGGCCCGGTGGATGGCACCTCGATGGCAGCGAGTTGTCGCAAGGCATCCTGCTCGGCTTTCCAGTCATGCCTCCTGGCCGCGAGACGCGCGGAAAGTGCCAATGCACTGGAATCGCTTGACCGGGCCAGAGAGGCAAGCGATTCCGCTCCCCCCTGCCGGGCGGAGATTTCGTCGGCGACAAGCTGACGCGACGCGGCCAGTTCGCGGTTGATCCCGGACGAGGCAGTCGAATCGAGCGCCGCCTTCGCCCGTTTCATGTGTCCCGCGTTGATCTCGATCCGGGCGAGACCGAGACCAAGACGGGCACGGCTGGCACTGTCAGATGAACGGGCGATCAGGTCGTGCATGATCGGTGCCGCCGCATCAGGCAGATCGAGGGCGACCAGATGTCTGGCCAAAATTTTCAGAATGGTGGAACCGGCCTTACCCCCCGGAATCATGCCGGTATTGTTTTGGATCACCGCGATCGTGGCAACCGGTCCCAGTTGATCCAGCGCGCCGGTCGAGATCAGTCGACCAAATAATTCACCACGAACCTGTCGGAGACGATCCCGATCGGCCGGGAGCAACGACTCCGCCCGGCGCAGTCCCGCCAGGGCGAGCGGCCACTCCCCCGCACTGGCGCGTAGCCTCGCCATGGCGATTCGCACGTCATATTCATGATGAGAGCCACGCCAGTCATAAATATGTCGGGCGAGCAGTGCGGCAGCGGTCCGTGCGTCGATCCGATGCAACCGGTAGCGCAGCAGGATCGATCGCGATCGGGCAATCCCGGCCATCCTCAGATCCGGCCCTCTGATCAGCGCATCGAAAGCCGCAAGCGCGGCATGTGGATGATGCTCTGCCTGCAAAGCTTCGGCATGAGCCAGATCGAGCCCTCGATCATGCGGCAAGGCCGCGAACACCGCCTGCGCAGCCTTGGGATCGCCGCCAGCAACCAGCGTCTCCGCCGCCAGCGGCGCGATCTGCGCACGCGGCAGAGGCGGCTCGTCGAGCAACCGTGGAACCGCCCGGGCAAGCAACGGCGCAGCTTGGTGTACCTCTCCAAGTTCCGCTTCGGCAAGTCCGCGCCAGAGATCGGTCTGCCTGACATTTGGCCAGTTCGCAGGCCATTCCTCCAGTGCAGATGAAGGTCGGAACGACAGAACATCGGCAACCGCGAGCAGGGCAAGACGCTGTGGATCGTCGATCGCAGCCGGGTCATGCCGCAAAAGATCGGTCAGAACACCATGGGCTTCGGGACCGAGCCCCAAGGAAAGAACAATTCGCGCCAGACGCAGCGATGCCGTGAAGCGGCCAAGCGGCGGCGCTTTCGCCAAACCGCGTCGGGTCGCCATCATCTGCCGGCGCAATTCGACGATATCGGCACGCGGCAGGTCGAGACTACCAGAGGTTGCGGGAACGCTGTCAAGCAGGGATGCCGGAATTCGCGGCACGCCAACCGGCAACGGAGACACCGAGGTATCGGCGCGCAATACAAAACCACTTCGCTCGCCGGCAAGGTGCAATTCATCCGAAGCCGCCATGACGACGACGCCGCGCCATGCCGGAAGTGTCGTATAGCCAGGACCCTGCAGCCGCCGGCGCAGGGCGGTTCGATCGGTTACCGTGCCAACGAGCAATGGCACACCGCTGAGCGGATTTGCCAACACGATTGTCGGCCCCGCCGCAGGTGTCGGAAAGTCGACATTCCCGGCGCGTATCACCGATTCGATCGGCACCATCCCGGCGGACAATCCAATCAGAACTCGAAATGAATTTTTGTCCGCCTCTACATCCAGTTTCTGACCAGGTGCAACAGGAAGGCGCAGTTCCGTTACATTGGGGAGATGGATCACTTCAGCATCCGGCGACCGGGCAACCTGCCGCAGTGCGGCCTGATCAACCGGCAATTTTGCCGCAAACACCAGAATGGCATCAGTTCCGAGTCGAAACGCCGCGCGCCCGACGGTCGCCGGAACCTGACCGGCAGGCAACAGAATCCTGAACCAGACCGGCTGGTCCGCATTGGCGGCTGCACAGCCGGTCACCGCCAGAGTGACACCAAAGACTATTCGCCCGCACCATAGCCGAAAAACGCACGAAATCTTCATGGCGCATCATCGGGGGTCAGCGCAACCGCCTTTGCGACCGGGCCTCCCGGCGGCAATCCTGCCATCATTTCGGTAACCATGCGTGCTTTCTGTGGCGTCATGACGGCCAGAATCGCGGCCGATTTCCGACTGTTCAACCGGCGCAGAACATTGAATACCGTTTCAGGATCAAGCCCGTTGAAAATGCGCGCCGCGCTGCGTGGATCCATAGCAGTGTAGGTCGCAACAATACCGCTCCAGCGTACCGCATCAACCGACCGATGCTGTGTTTTGGCTGCCGCGAATTGTGCGGCCAGCGGTTTCAGCGCCGCAATCTCGCGATGCAAAGCCGACTTTTCGGCGGCAAGCACCTGCTCCTGTCGGTCCAGCGCCGCGGATCGTGCATCCAGTTCCGAATCCCGTTGTTTCAAACCAAGCAAGATCTTGCGTTCTCCGGTTTCAGCCAACAGATCAGGTTTGCAAAGTGAGGGAGGTGGCGGCTGGTCGGTCCAGTTGATCACCCTGGCTGAAGGAGGAGCGGCTGCTCGTGTTCGCGTATGAGGCAGGATTGTCGAAGTATTCGCTGCCACCGATGAATTCTGTGCCAGCGCCGCACAAATCAGATCGGTCGATTTAAGAAGGATCACCACTCCAAGGCAGACGATCAGCGTCGGTATCAGCCGGAAACGAACACAACCGGCCCTGCATACCATCCACACCTTCTTGCGATTCAGATCAGCAAACATCAGCCAGATTTTTTGCAAGATCGCGTTCCGTCTGACTCTTCAAATTCGCGATCATTTCCGCGGTCACAGGCAATGCGGCAATCTGCCGTTTCCTTTCCTTAAGCCGCACATTAGCAAACCTGGCAACGAAATCCGGAAGGTCCTCCTGCAACTTGCCTGCCTGTTCCATACCGTGGCCAGCACCGTGACCAGCGGAATCAAGCTTCGCCATGACTTCTCGGGCCTCCGCCTTCAGGCGATCCGCGGCTGCGATCGCCGCAGCAATCGAAACTCCCGCACGTTCGAGTGATGTATCCAACTCAGCGCGATCGGTTCGTATCTGCCTCAATGAGCGGTCAAGCCGGCGCGCATAGAATATGACAGCAATCATGATTGCGATCAGAGCGCACTCGAACCCCCATTCCGATATGGTCAGGATCCCACCGGTCACCGCACCGTCCTTTCGATTGCCCGTTCGATCTCGACCGCTATCTTTCCGTTTCTGACGCCTGCATGGGCGGTAAACAGATTTGTTTCACCGCACCGAAGCAGGATCGCCGCGCCTTTTGGATGATCGATCGGCAGTATATCTCCCTCTTGCATCGTCATCATGGCGCCCAGTTTCATTGTTTGCTCATCGAGCATCGCTTCGAGTTCGATTTCGGTGTGCCAGAGTTCCTCAGCAAGGTGCGCTTCCCAGATCGGGTCACGGCCGAATTTTTCACCCATGAATTGCTGGAGGAGCAAATCGCGTATTGGCTCCAGTGTTGCATAAGGCAGAATAATACCGATCGAACCGACACGGCCAGCGAGAGACAACGAAATCCGCGCTATCAACATAGCGTCCTGCGCGCGACCAATCGTCGCGAAACGCGGATCCGTTTCCGTCCGCTCGAAATCGAATGTCACATTACAAAGCGGAGCAAAGCTTACGGCGAGATCATGAAGAATCAGGCGAGTCAAACGCTCGGCAACATTGCGATCGATCGATGTCAACGGTTTCCCGGAAATCGTCTTTCCGGTATCGGACCGCCTTCCGCCGAGCATGATCTCGACCAGGCTGTAGATCATGTCCGGCTCGATGACCACGACACCGGGATTATCCCACTGCCGGGCACGAAATACTGCAAACAGCGTCGGGATTTTGATTGTCACAAAACTCTCGGCGAGACGCTGCGAGGTTAATTCGATCAACCTGGACTCGACATTGTCCTGGATGAAGTTGCGCAGGCTGTTTCCGAAAATTCTGGCAAAATGCTCGAACACGATATCCGCCATCGGCAAACGTTCGTAACTCACCGCATGACCATGGATAAGCTGGTCGATGGTGATTCGCTTTTCGAGATTCGAATCTTGGCTTTGGTCAGATCTTCCGTTCATTGTACGATCAGTTCCTCAAACAGAACGTCGTCGACAATGCTGGGTGCCGCCGCAATTCTGACCCGATCGATCAGCGCTTCGCGCAGCCGGTAGGTGCCGGACGCACCACTTAGTTCACTCGGATGCATCGCCCGCAAATAGCTTTGAAATACGTCGACGATACGCGGCATATCATGCAAGACAGCCTGGACCGATGTACTATTCGGCAACTCCAGCGTTGCCTTCAGCTTGACATAGGAATTCTGATCACCCGGCGCATTGAGATTGGCAACGATTTCCGGAACCTTGACGAATACGGGCCCGGAAGCGAACGTAACCCTGTGTTGGGCGAATGGATTCGCTATTCTACCTGTCAGGATCAACCCGCCGCCCGCGATCAACAGGACAAGAGCTGGCGCGCCGGCCATCAGCAGAATACGCCGGCGCCTCGACGGCACTCCATCCAGCGTTGTACCGGCTTCCGAACCTGCCGGTTCCTGCTTCGACTTGAGAATGGGTCGAATTTTTGCCACTCCATCACCTCTTGCGGTCAAGTCGAATACTGCCAGAAAATGGTTAATATTCGGTTGCGTTCGATGCGAAATTTACAAAACCCGCCATCGTCAACGGCTATCAATCGGATCAAATTAAATTCGAAAATTTAGCCTGACGTTAAGTTTTTAACGCGATTCTGCGGGAGCCGGACGCGACAGGGTTTGCCTCGAAACGGCAACAGGATCGTAATGAACAACACTACCAGCATCATTCTTTCACGCATGATCACGGCATCGCGCACCATGGACGTGATCGCGAACAATATCGCGAATGTTTCGACTCCGGGCTACGAGGCAACCCATCTTGAATCCGGCGCCTGGATTGACCGGATGCGTGGCATCGACTCGCCTCCCGGCGCCCATGACCTTGCCTATACCCAGGCGACAGGAACCTGGCGCGACTCTCGCCCAGGTCCGATTCGCCATACTGGCAATCCGCTCGATCTTGCAATCGCCAGCAGAGGTTATTTCACGGTTCAGACCCCGAACGGCCCACGCCTGACCCGCGATGGAAAATTCGGCCTGCTGCCGGACGGCACGATCGCTGATGCCGCCGGCAACCCTCTGCTCGATACCGGCGGACAGAAGATCACCGTGCCCCCACAAAGCGGCGCGCTCACCATTGCGGCCGACGGCACGATCAGCACGACACAGGGGATCGTCGGGCAGGTCGGCGTCGTCACCGTTTCTGCTCCTCAATCGCTACAGGCAGAGGGCGGCAATCTGTTCAAGGCAACACAGGCATCCGTACCAGAGCCCGATCCTCGAATCGTTCAGGGCGCGCTGGAAGGATCGAATGTCAAGCCAATCGTCGAAATCACCCGGATGCTGGAAGCGAGCCAGAATTTCCAGATGATTGCGCAGTTCGTCTCGGCCGAGCGGAACCGTGATCAGACCGCGATCAGCCAGTTGCTCGGCGCGACAACGAGTTGACCGAATACTGTCAAAAGAAGGATGCAACAATGCGCGCACTCGATGTCGCGGCCACCGGAATGCAGGCCCAGCAGACCAATGTTGAAGTCATTGCCAACAACATAGCCAACATGACGACCACCGGATACAAGCGCCAGCGTGTCGAATTCCAGGATCTGCTCTATCAGGATCTCAGGCGTGCCGGATCGAACAGTTCGGATGCCGGAACCATCGTTCCGACGGGCACCCAGATCGGTCTCGGCGTCAAGACCGCCGGCATCTACCGGATCGATCAGCAGGGTAACCTGCAACAAACCGGCAACACACTCGATCTCGCAATCTCGGGCAATGGCTGGTTTCAGATCACTCTTCCCTCGGGGCAGACCGCCTATACGCGGGATGGCACATTCGGGCTCGCACCGGATGGCACCATCGTCACCAGCAACGGCTATGTG
>DASVGZ010000332.1:0-7510 GCA_036379275.1 Acidiphilium sp.
GGGGATGGTGGAGCTGAGGGGAATCGAACCCCTGACCTCCTCATTGCGAACGAGGCGCTCTCCCAACTGAGCTACAGCCCCATCCCGGTGCGCCGCATCGCGCACCTCGGCCGATAAGTCAAGCGATGGCGCGACATTGCATCATCGCGCCGGCTTCGCTAACCCGGCACCGACCACCCCGGAGGTGATAATGCTCTATTCCGTCTTCTGGCTCGTCCACGAGGTGATCCAGATTTTCGTCTACGTCCTGATCGCCACCGCGATCTTCAGTTGGCTGCAGGCTTTCGGCGTTCTGGATACCAGAAGCCGGCTGGTCTATCAGATCGGCGGCTTCCTTTACCGGGTGACCGAGCCGGTGCTTGCCCCGTTCCGCCGGTTCATCCCCTCGATCGGCGGCATCGACATCAGCTTCATCGTCGTGTTCCTGCTCTGCCAGGCGCTGCAGATTTTCCTGTCCGGCCTGTATGGCAGGCTGCTGATGGCGGGCTTTCAGTGAACGTCGCGAAAATCATCGATGGCAAGGCCATCGCCGCCGCGCTGCGCGCCGAGGTCGCCGGGCGCGCGTCCGCCCTTGCTTACAAACCCGGCCTTGTCGTGGTTCTGGTCGGCGAGGATCCGGCCAGCGCGATCTATGTCCGCAACAAGGAGCGCGCGGCCCGGGCAGCGGGATTCGAATCGCGGATCATCCGTCTGCCGGCGGATACCGCCGAGGCCGACCTGCTCGCGGTAATCGCCGGACTGAACGCGGACAATGCGGTTGACGGCATTCTGGTGCAATTACCGCTGCCTGCCCAGATCCGCACCGACGCCGTGATCCGGGCGATCGACCCCGCGAAGGACGTGGACGGCTTCCACCCGGAAAACGTCGCTGCCCTCGCCCTCGGCACGCCGCGTCTTGTCCCCTGCACGCCGCGCGGCATCATGCTCCTGCTCCGGGCCACCGGGCTCGAGTTGCGCGGCAGGCGGGCACTGGTGCTCGGACGATCGAACATCGTCGGCCGGCCGCTGGCCGCGCTCCTGCTCCGCGCCGACGCCACCGTGACCATCGCCCATTCCCGCACCACCGACCTTCCCGGCGAATGCCGGCGGGCGGAAATCCTGGTCGCCGCCGTGGGCCGTCCGGCGATGGTCAAGGCCGACTGGATCGCACCGGGTGCAACGGTGATCGATGTCGGGATCAATCGCCGGGATGACGGAACCCTTGTGGGCGATGTGGACTACCCTGAAGCGCGGGCCGTTGCCGGCGCGATCACCCCGGTGCCTGGCGGCGTCGGCCCGATGACCATCGCCTGCCTGCTGGAGAATACCCTGATCGCCGCTGCTGCCCGGCGCGGCTGAAGTTTGCTCCGGTCTCTCCGCCTGATCTTCCTACCCGGCGGCGGGCGAGATCACCGAGCAACCGGTCGGGCCACCGTTGAGTCGCTGGCAGGCCTGCACCGCCTGCTGATGCGGCAGGTTGATGAAACGCGCGCGATAGAGCCTGCCATGCCCGGTCGAAACCGCCTCGACCACCGGCTGGCCCTTCATCAGCGACGAGACCGCCGAAAGCTCGGCGATGCCGAGCGCCGCCTTGGCATGGGCCGGCGTGTCATAGGCGCCGACCTGAATCCCCCAGCGTGATCCGGTACCCTGATCCCAGCTCGCCGCCCGGACTGTCTGCTGCTGGGCTGCCGGCTGCCGAACGGGCTGTGCGGAAGACCGGGCGCGAACCGCCTGCTGCCATGAGGGCGGCGCCACGAGCCGGGCAACCCGGGTTTGCGGCTGAGGCTGAACCGCCGGCCGCTGGACAACGGGTTGTGGCGCCGGCATCGGCATCGGGGGCCTCGTGGCGGCCTCGGCCGACGGAATCAGCGAGAAGCCGCCGCCATGCGGAACCGGCGGCGGCACCGACAGGGCGCTCGGCGGCGTATAGCTCGGCCGTTCGACCGAAGGCGGCGGAGTGAGCGCGGCCATCCGGATCGGCGCCGATGGCGGAACTGGCGCAGGCTGCAGCGCCGGGGCACTACCCTGCGCATGGGCGGCAAGCTGGCCGGCATTCAGCGAGTCGGTGGTGGACTGGTCATAGCCGGGTCGCATCCCGGCCGGAATGTTGTCCGGCAGCGCGTTCATCGCCACCGCGACATTGTCCGACCCGGTCAGGTTCGGCTGGGCCGCCGGATAGATACCCTCGATGTTCGGCGCGATCATCGCGACATAGTGACGGGTCTGGTCGGGCAGCGGGCGCTTGTAGTCGAGATAGTCATCGAGCCGTCCCGGCCCGGCATTATAGGCGGCGAGGAACCCCGGCGAGCCGTAGATCTCGTACATCTCGTGGATATACGCCGTGCCGGCCATGATGTTGTTGTACGGGTTGAACGGATCGTTGCCGAGCCCGTAGCGCGCCGCCATTTCCTGATAGGTCTCGGGTTCGAGCTGCATCAGCCCCATCGCCCCGGCGCTGGAGACGGTGAGATGCCCGCCCATGTATTCATGGCCGCCGGATTCGACCCGCATGACCTGGCGGATCCACTGGGTCGGCACGTCGAACCTGGTGGACGCCTGCTCGATATACGGCCCCCATGGGTCGCCCGGCGGTCCGGGTGGCTTGTAGGCGCCCTGCGCGTGAGATTCGTAATAGGCGGTGGACTGGCCCGACGACAGGGTCGAATGATGCGAGGCGCAGGCGGAGAGAAGCGCCAGAACGGCGATACCCGACGCCTGTGCGGTCCAGCGTGATAACCGGGGCATCAGTCGGGACGCTGATCGCTGGCGCGAGGCCGGTGTGGTCGCTGGGGCATCTTCCACAGGCAAGTCTCCCAATCGCATCCCGAGCTATCCCGTCCGGCCGCCACGACGGCACCGGAAAGGGTTTCGCCGCGAATTTGGGGCGGCGAATGAACTTTATCGGATAACCCCCTAACTTAATGACCATTTCAAGGCAACCATATTCGTCACCTTACGGATCAATTCTCTCCGGCCCGGTTCCGCGCACGTGCATGGACAGGAAAAAAATTCCGGCTATTTCATGGAATTCTGGAAATATCGGGGAAACGGGGCCATGACCGGTGCCTGGAGAATTCGAACCACCGCACGCGCGCTGCCGATGCTTCTGCTGCCCATGCTGGCCTGCCTCGGCGGCTGCGCCGGACCGCGACCGCCGGTCGCGGCGGCATCGGCCGGTGCGGGCACCGGCACGATCGTCTCGGCCCGTCCGGCGCCGCTCGTAGCCAATGGCGCCGGCGGCGGCGTGCTCGACGCCCTGGGCGTATCGTCCGAAGCCGGCGCCACCGGTGAGCCCGCGATCGAATACATCGTGCGCGAGGCCGGTGGCGGCATCGTCTCGGTCGTCCAGCCCGGATCGGGCGATCTGCACCCCGGCACGAAGGTGCGGATTCTGCACACCGGCACGGTCAGACTGACGCCGGTCGCACCGGAATGAGCGTATCGCTATGAGCGGTTTTCGAAAAGAGACAACGCTGGCGCAAACGATCCGGCAGACCTACCCGGTCGTCGCGCTGGTGCTTCAGGGCGGCGGCGCGCTGGGCGCCTATCAGGCCGGAGTCTACGAGGCGCTGGACGAGACCGGTCTGCTGCCGAACTGGATCGCCGGGATTTCGATCGGCGCGCTGAACGCGGCGATCATCGCCGGCAATCCGCCGGAAAAGCGTGTCGAACGCCTGCACGAATTCTGGGGCACGATCTGCCAATCTTTGGTCGTACCCTCTCCGATCGTGCCGCCGCTGTCCTGCGCTTCGGCATTCGATATGCAAAACTGGCCGGTGATGGCGCAGGCCGGCCTCAGTGCCTGGGCTGCGTGGCAGGCCGTGACGCAGGGTCAGCCCGGGTTCTTTTCGCCGCGCATCCCGCCGCCGTTCCTGCAAACCCATCCGACCCCGACCACCGCAAGCTGGTATGACACGGCGCCGCTGCGCGCCACGCTGGAGCGGCTGGTGGATTTCGACCGAATCAACGATCCGCGCGCGATGCGGGTTTCGGTGGGGGCGGTGAATGTGCGCACCAGCGCCTTTGCCTATTTCGATAACACCCGCGGTCCGTTGCACGCCGAGCACTTCATGGCGTCCAGCGCGCTGCCGCCCGGTTTTCCGGCTGTGGAAATCGACGGCGAGTTCTACTGGGACGGCGGAATGGTCTCCAACTCGCCCCTGTACAAGGTTCTGGTCGGACGGGAGCACAGCGCCGCGCTGATCTTTCAGATCGATTTGTGGAACCCGCACGGCAAGTTGCCGGATACCATGAACAGCGTTGCCGAGCGCAGCAAGGACATCCAGTATTCGAGCCGAACCCGCGCGATTACCGAATATGTCCGGCTGATGCAGGAGCAGAGGCGCCTGCTGCGGGATCTGATGGCGCTGGTGCCCGCCGAACGCCGCAACGAGGCCGCATGGCTTCAGGCCGAGGCGAACGCGAAGTGCCCGCCGACCAATCTGGTCCATCTGACCTATCGCGACAAACCTTATGAAGGCTACTACAAGGACTACGAATTCAGCACGGCCAGTATGCACGAGCACTGGTGCAGCGGGCTTGCCGACATGCGCGACGCGCTGGCCCGGCCGCACTGGCTCGAACAGCCGGATACAAGGCATCCTTTCGTCACCCACGACGCCGATCTGGAATGACTCGTTGTTAATTTTTATGGATTGCTTCGTTTTGCCCGCAATGCGGATTCATCCATGCGGTCTGGCGGTGAAGAACCAGGGGTGGCCGTCGAGATCGCGGACGGTATAGGTTCGGCCATAAGGTTTGTCTTCCGGCGGGGTGACGATTTCCGCCCCGGCCGCGCTGGCGCGGTGGTAATGCGCATCGACATCTCCCGCGAGATAGATGAACACGCCCTGCGAGGCCGAACCGATCTCATTCGCGCTCTGCATCCGCCAGTCCTTGCTACCTTGCCCCATCATGATGCGCCTGCCGCCGAGAGTCATCTGCGCATGTACTCCACCGGACGGCGTTTCATGGCGCAACTCCTCGGCAAAACCGAAGGCGCGGACCAGCCAGTCTATCGCCGCCGGAACATCGCGGTAGAAGATATAGGGAATGATTTCGGTTGTGGCCGTAGTCTCCGATGCGATCATGCCATTGCTCCTGTCCGTCGGTAGCCTCGTCCTGACACAGTTTCCGCCCCCGGTCACGAAGATTCGCCGACAGGTCGAACAGGTCAATCCTCGGCCGCAAGTTCCCTGACAGATTCCCTGATCGGAAATCGCCGCGCTCGGACCCAAGCGGTCAGGCCGGGAGCGGCGAGGATCAGGGCAAACAGGTTCCAGATCAGGAATTCGGTGTTGAGCGGGCCGGAGATGATCGCGCTCGCGATGGCGCCGGCCGCGAGCAGGGCACTCGGCAGCCAGTCCCGCCAGCTTGCCGAGGCCGGCAGATCGCGCGCGGCAAGCCGCCAGATTGCGACGATCACCGGAACGGCGAACACCGCGAAGGGCGCGTCGCGATAGCGCGGGTCGAACACCAGCATCGCCTGGACCATCACCGCCGCGATCAGGAACAGGAACCAGAGATGATCGAAGCGCCGCGCTGCCCAGTCGCGCGGCCTTGCGTGGCCGAACATCGTGGCGCGCAGGAGAAGAACCGTATCCGCCGCTGGGGTCGGCAATGATTTTCCGGTGGCGACCGCGCGGCGGAGACAGAACCAGGCGAGCACCACCTGCGCCGGGATGTTCACGACGGCGCAGATGATCAGCGAATAATCATAAAGCACGTGCCAGGTGATCGCCCCGGCAAAGACGAAGGCGTTGCCTAGGCCGAAGGCAAGCGCCGCCGCGCCAAATCCCGTGGCACCGCCAAGCAGGATCAGGAGCAGGGAGATCACGATCGCCGCACCGGCGTAGACCGGCCAGTGCGGCATTTCGACCACCGGGCCGTTGAGCGGAAATTTCGGCTGGCGCGCCGCGTTCCAGATGCCCCAGTTGGCGCCGGCGATGCCTTCGTCGTGGTATTTCCAGTCCTGATCGAAGGCTTCGATCAGGTTGTAGTCGACGTGATCGCGATCGGCGAGGGTGACGAACTTGCGGAGAAAGATCGCCTCGTTGACCCGCGAGGGCGCGGCGTCGCCCCGCCAGCGGCCCCGGCTCGGCCAGCCGGTCTCGCCCACCGAGATGATCTTGCCGGGGAACAGGCGTTTGGTTTTCGCGATGGTGCGGTCGATCCGCGCGATCGCGCCGTCGACGTTCACCGGATCGTTCTCCCAGTAGGGCAGGAGATGGATCATCACGATATCGACGTGTTTCGCGACCTCGGGGAACTCGAACCAGAAGCTCGCGACATCGGCATAGGCGACCGGCTGCTTCACCCGCGCCTTCACATATTCGATGTCGGCGATCAGCGCCGCCGGCGACAGGTCGCGTCGGAGCAGAACCTCATTGCCGACGACGACGCGGGTGATCGTGTGCGGGTGGGCGTTCGCCTCGGCGATGCCGGCCGCCATCTCGCGTGCATTGTCCTTCGGGTTCGGACCGAGCCAGATGCCGGCCCAGACCTTCAGCCCGGCCTGCTTCGCCAGCGCGCCGATATCGAAATCGCCCTCGATCGAGGAATAGGTGCGGATACCGTCGGCGTGCCTCGCGATCAGGCGGAGATCCTGCCCGACCTCTTTCGCGGTGGCGAAATTCTTGGTGAGCGGCGACTGCCAGGCGCGGAACGGCGCGTAGGAGACCGAATGAAACCGTCCGTCCGGCATGGTGACGCCGCCTGCAAGCGGGCGGTTCGGCCAGTACCAGATCGCCACCGTGATCAGGCCGAACAGGAATATGAACCAGGGTCTTGCCGAGCGCATCGCCTTGCCGCTTACAGGAGCGGAGCGGAACCGGCCAGAGCTTGGGAAAAGAGAGGCACGACATGACGATCGACGGACTGGATGACGACACGATCAGAACCATCCTGACCACGACCCGGCGGATCGCTCTGGTCGGCGCCTCGGCACGGCCGGAGCGGCCCTCCAACGGTGTGCTGAAATTCCTGATCGGCCGCGGCTACGCCGTGACGCCGGTCAACCCCGGCCTTGCCGGGCAGGCGCTGCACGGCCGGCGCGTCGCTGCCAGCCTCGACGAGGCCGCGCCGCTGGAAATGGTCGATCTGTTCCGCGCATCGGACAAGGTGATGCAGCCGGTTCAGGATGCGATCCGGCTCGGCGCGAAAATCGTCTGGATGCAGCTCGGCGTGATCAACCGGGAGGCGGCGGCGCTGGCGCGCGATGCCGGCCTGACCGTGGTGATGGACCGCTGCCCGGCGATCGAAATCCCGCGCCTCGGAATTCAGCTCCGGAACACCGAAGCCGGATAGCCCTGGGCGAACAGAAGGGCGCGGAGATCGGCATGATCGACCCTGAGCCTCGCCCGCGCGGTAACCACCGGCTTGCCGTGATAGGCGATGCCCATGCCGGCATCGGCGATCATCGCGAGGTCGTTGGCGCCGTCGCCCACCGCCATGGTGGCCGCGAGTCTCACGCCACGTTTCGCCGCGATCTCGTGCAGGGCGGCGCGCTTCGCATCGCGGTCGAGCACCG
>DASVGZ010000333.1:0-2225 GCA_036379275.1 Acidiphilium sp.
ACACATAGCCCGCCATGAAGCCGGGCGTGTCCTCGTGCAGGTAGAGGTAACCATCGATCCGTTCCATCAGGCCGACCGGCGGATCGTCCGGCATCCGCCGCTCGCCGTAAAGAAACACCGGCAGGTCGGGCGCGCGCGCCAGGGCGAGCGAGACGATGGCGTCCAGCGCCTCGATCAGTGTCTCGCGGTCGGCGAAGCCGTCGATCGACACCAGAACGGCGGACAGCCCGGTATAGAGCACCCGGCCGGCCCGTGCGTCATCGACACCGAGACCAGCAAGAACCTTGTGGCCGCGCGCCTCGAAGGCGGCGACAAGGGCGCGGATGACCCGCGCTCCGGCGGAATCGGCGGTGTAATCATCGTCGATGACGGCGATCGGATAATCGTTCAGTTCCCTCATGGTCGAGCCATAGACAAGATCGGGCAGCCCGGCCAGAGGGACGCGCTGTGTCAGTTCGTGCGCTGTTCGCGCAACGCCAGTTCGTGCGCTGTTCGCGCAACGCCAGTTCGTGCGCTGTTGGTGCAACCCCCTTTGCCCCGCGCGAGAGCCCGCTTCGGAATGAGGCAGGGTCGGTCTGGCGGGCCGTTTCCGCCTCCGGTACGTCGAAACCTCGCCCCGATGTCCCTGCATCGCGGGTTCGATTTCTCCTGCCGGAGACGAAAAATTCCTCGCCATCCTCAATGCCGGACTTCGCGATGCCGCCGTCCCGCCTCAGCCTTGACAGACAACACAGTTGCTTCGGCCGCAAGCGGACTCGCAATGGCGACATGTTAATCTGACCGGAGTGCTCCTGCGTGATTTTGTGCAGACATCGAGGTCAGCCGATGTATCTGCCGCCCTGATATTGCTGGATGCCGGAGGCATTGACGCCCATCAGGGTGATTCTGGTGCCGTCGCTCAGCGTGACCAGGGCGCCGCTCGCACCGTTGACCGTGGTGCTGGTGATCGTGGTGATATCGTTGCCATTGGTGACCCAGAGGGCGGAACTGGTGCTGGAGAAATTGGTGATGAGGTCGTTGCCACCGCTCGCCCCGCCGGCCTGACCGAAGAAGTAGACGTTCTTCGCGCCGGCGACGGTGAGGTTCGCCGAGCCGGTCATGGTCGCGCTGCCGGTGCCGCCGAAGAAGTATTGGTTGCCGGCGCCACTGGTTGACACGATATCCGTTCCGCTGCCGGCGACAAACATGTTCCCGCCGCTGGTCGAACCGGCAAGCAGGGTTTCGTTGCCGGTGCCTGCGAAAAGGTCGTTCGTGCTGACACCGGTGATCGAAAAAATGCCGCCGCCAATGCTGGGGCCGCTACCGCCGGCTTCGAGTGTGTCGCCGTTGCCGCCGCCGACCAGGGTATTGCCGCCCTTGCCGCCGATGAGAAGATTCTTGCCCGAGGTGCCGCCGAAGAAAATGCCGCCGCCGTTGCCCCCGATCACAGTTGCACTGCCGGCGCCGCCGATTACCGTGCCGGCGACGCTGCTTGCGTTCAAGAATTCGATCTGTCCGGCCGATCCGGTGGGCACTCCGACAAAGACCGAAGCATTGCCGGTCGCCTCGACGACGTTGATGCCGGAAAGAGCCCTGACCCGATCGTTGCCGCCGGTGAATGCGGCGATGCCGAAATCTTGCGGGTTCAAGGTGTCGGCGCCGTTCAAGGTCACGGGCGGGCCATACAGGTTCAGGGTATCGTTGCCGCCGACGCCGAGGATGTAGCTGCCGGCGATGCTGGATGTGGTCAGATCGACATTGCTCTGTGCACCGAGAATGTACAAGGTGCCGAAAGAATAACCGAAGCCGCCTGCAGCGACGGTGCCGGCACCGGCGCCATCGATGGAATAGCTTCCGGGCGCCTGGGCGATGACCGTGGAATAGCCGCTGGATACACTCACCGACCCGGAAAAGGCACCGGAGGCCGTCGCTCCGATGCTGTCGGTATCGGTGAATTCCAGCAGGTTGGACTCGCCGGAAATCGTATCCACGAAGGCCCGGTCCGTGATGACATTGGCGTTGGTCATGCCAGATGCACCGCTGGCAATCGAGGCGCTGATCTCGCTCAGGGGGAATTGCAGTTCGCTTCCTAACGACGAGACAAGACCCGAAGCCAAAACCGGCACGGACACCGCACCGCTTGCCGCGCCACTGCTGACACCTGCAATGACCGTTACGAAATCGCTCATCGGAGCCCTCCCGAAACTTTGTCTTATTCGGTTCCAAATAATTTAATGGTTCAGAAA